>DJCX01000020.1:0-21224 GCA_002430755.1 Flavobacteriales bacterium UBA5939
AGATTACCGCTTGGTGGTAAAGACCCTCTATGGGTTAGAGGAGATTTTAAGTAAGGAATTACTTGCTTTAGGAGGTCGTGAAATTAAGAAGCTCAATCGAGCGGTATCCGTGGTTGGTGACCTAGGATACGTCTATAAAGTAAACTTAGCCTTACGAACAGGATTACGTGTGCTACTACCGCTGGCTGAATTTCAGATGGAAGATGTGGAGCATTACTATGAGGAGCTCCTTGCTATTCCATGGGAAGAACATTTCGACGTGAATACTACGTTCGCTGTTGATGTGGTAGGTCGTAACGAGCAATTGAATCACAGCAGTTTTGCCGGTTTGAAGGCCAAAGACGCCATTGTGGATCGCTTCCGTGAAAAAGTGGGCGACCGCCCAACAGTTGAGCGCGGAACACCGGAAGTGCCCATACACATACATATTTATCAGGATACCATTCGTGTGTATCTGGACGCTTCAGGAGATTCATTACACAAACGTGGCTACCGCCTCGCTGCAGCACGTGCGCCATTAAATGAGGTTTTGGCAGCAGGGATCATTCTGCACAGCAAATGGAACGGTGGAATGCCGGTTCTAGATCCAATGTGTGGGTCGGGAACATTTTTAGTGGAAGCAGCATTGATTGCTCACAACATGCCGCCAAACATATACCGTGAATACTTTGGTTTCCATTTCTGGAAGGGGTTTGATGAAGACCTGTATGAGAAGATTAAAGACGGACTGCTGGGCAGAGCGAAAGAATACGACGGCAAAATCTTCGGTAGAGATTTAGACGATTACGCTTTGGATGCCGCTGCGGATAATATCGAACGATCGATGTTCGACGATGTCATTCGACTCAAACGTGCAGATTTCTTCGAAACTGAGCCACCAAGTTCCAAAGGTTTGATGCTCGTCAATCCACCGTACAATGTTAGGATTGCAGCCAATACCCATAAATTCTACCGTGAGATGGGCGACACGCTCAAGCGAGAATATGCCGGTTGGACAGTGATGTGGATTACCTCGGATTTGGAAGCGATTAAAAGTATAGGCTTACGTCCGTCGCGGAAATGGAACCTGTTCAATGGTGAATTGGAATGTAAATTGTTACAATTCGACATGTACGAAGGCACAAAAAAGATCCATAAATTGAGATAAATACATTGAAATGAAGAACCTACTTACCCTGATTGCAGCTATTTCCTTTTCAACCTTGTTGGCACAAGGAACCAGCAGCAACTTGCGTCGTGTTTCACGCGAGGTAGAAAAAACAATGTCCATTACTTCCGATATTATCGACGGAGTAATGACCTATGAAAAGGAGAAGAAAGTCGTCCCTCTGATAGAAGAACAATTTGGGATTTGGCGCAAATCAAAAAGATCTATTGCGCGATTAGATGAACCTGAAGAAGCACAGCTCGTTGCCGTCGTTGGTGAGAATCTCGGTCAAATCATAGAATTGACTTCATCGAACTTACGAGATTGGTTGGGTGAGGATCCGCGTTCAAGTTATGGGCATACCTACGTTGGCCAAATAGAGGCCATGTTTGGGGCAATGAGTGCTGAAATGGAAGCTTACGCGACGCAATACGACATCACACTAAGAGAAAGTGCCATCGTAAAGCGATTCAATGCGCAAATGGAATTAGTCGCGTATACCAAAGAAATGAAAGCTGGTGCTGCGGAAGTGGACAGCTTGGTGGCTTATTTGCAATCCGAAATTGGCACGACTGACTTGGATAAGTTGTACGCTGCTCAAAAGAACCTGATTAAGGCCTTGAGCAAGCACATTCGCAGCTACGGAAATGAATATTTCTACAACGGTCAGACCGACTTATACGAAGCTTACCAGAAATATTATGTAGAGCTTCTTGAGTTGGCATCAGCGGATTTGTTGGCCGATTTGACCAAGATGAAGTACGATCTGGTTGAGTTCAATTCTATTGCATCCTCAACGGAGGCAAGCGCCCGTAAAACCCTGAGCTTCTTCGATAATGAGATGAAGCTTTTGGCCAAACGTGAGGCACGATTCGTAAAAAAGAACCTACCTAAAGCACCGAAGAAATAAATGCTGGTTGCTGAGGTCATCTTACCGTTGCCATTGGACAAGGTGTTTCACTACGCCGTGCCCAATGAATTTGCAGGTAGGCTGGTCTCAGGCATGCGTGTATTGGTCCAATTTGGCAAGCGCAAGGAATTCGCCGCATTGGTGGTTCGCGTGCTAGAAACGGAGGAGGATTTATCGCTGAAGTACTTAATCAATGTATTGGACGAGCGCCCTGTAGTGCTCGAACACCAACTCTTACAATGGAATTGGATGTCAGGGTATTACATGGCCCCGCTTGGTGATTTGATGAATGCAGCCTTGCCACCGGGATTAAAGCTTAGTTCTCAAAGCGTCTTGGTTCGAGATCCCGAAGTGCTTCCAGACGAGAGTAAATTATCAGATACATTATTCCTCTTGAACGAGGCATTGATCGGCAACGAGAAACTCACCCTTGATGAAGTGCGGTCCGTCTGCAACGTTAAGAATCCTATGCCGCTCGTACAGCAAGCTTTGGAGCAAGGCTGGGCGGTTTTAGAAGAGGAGTTGAAGAAAGTCGCTCGCGCCAAAAGACGAAAGCTCATACGTGTGTCGCCGGAGTACCTCACTCGCTTAGACGATGCGTTTCAAGCGACCTCGCGAAGCGAGAAGCAAACTCAAGCCTTACTGAGTGTTGTAGCCGCATGTGGCAGTGAGAATAACTTTATTGATAGTCGAGCTTTTCGTAAAAAGCACAACATAGAGAGTGCCCAAATCCTTGCGTTAAAAAAGAAGGGTCTTGTAGAGGAGATTGAAGAGGTAGACGGTACCACGGCTGCTTCTGCACCTCATTCTGAAATTTCACTCAGTGGTCATCAAAGCACCGCACTTTCTCAGATAGAGGAGGGGTTCGCTGCAGGCAAGCCAACGCTTCTACACGGGGTAACAGCCTCGGGAAAAACAGAGATTTACATAGAGCTCATTAAAAAGGCTTTTGAATCTCATAAACGTGTTCTCTACCTACTGCCAGAGATTGCACTCACCACTCAACTCATCAATAGACTCCGTGTCCATTTTACAGTGGCTGTAAATCACAGCAGATTCACTCCGGCCGAGCGACTGGCCGCCTGGAGAGAGTCCTTGGAGCGCGATGAGCCACTGCTGGTCTTGGGTGCGCGATCAGCACTCTTTATGCCCTTGCCTGATTTAGGCCTCATTATCGTGGACGAGGAGCACGAGAGTAGCTTTAAGCAATACGAGCCCTCGCCGCGTTATCATGCACGAGATACGGCAGTTTGGATGGCCAATCAACATCGCTGTCCCATCCTCTTAGGCTCGGCTACGCCTTCTTTAGACAGCATGTTTAATGCAAAGGCGGGTCGGTATCATTTGGTTCAATTGTTCCAGCGCTTCCACACCGCACCACTTCCCGAACTGGAAGTCGTAGATATGGTCGGTGCCAAGCAGCGCCGGGAGGTAAAAGGGAATTTCTCCATAGAACTCGTGGATGCCATGCGCGCAGCCCTTCAAAAAGAAGAGAGCATTATCCTGTTCCAGAATAGAAGAGGATTCAGCACCTTCCAGCAGTGTCAGACCTGTGGTCATGTGGAAGGGTGTACCCGATGTGATATCTCGTTGACCTACCACAAAGGTTCTAACCAACTCAAATGCCATTATTGTGGGTACCAAACGCCTCCTGTGATGAAGTGTTCCTCGTGCGGTGGCCAAAGTGTACTTCACAAAGGATTCGGTACCGAACAGATTGCTGAGGAAGCTGCGGCACTCTTCCCTAAGGCAACTGTGAAGCGAATGGATCTCGATACTACACGCGGAAAACACGCCTTTGGGGACCTCATTCGAAGTGTGGAACAAGGCGAGGTAGATATCCTTGTAGGTACACAAATGGTCACAAAGGGATTGGATTTCGATAGAGTAGGTCTTGTAGGTATTATGTCTGCAGATAACCTGCTGTCGTATCCGGATTTCCGCGCCAACGAACGTGCATTTCAACTCATTGAACAGGTTAGTGGCCGCACCGGTCGTAGAACATCCAAAGGGAAGGTGGTTATCCAAAGCATGAAACCGCGTCATGCCATTATTCAGATGGCCATGAACCACGACTACGACGGCATGCTCCAAAAAGAGCTCATGGTGCGCAATGAATACAGCTACCCACCCTATGTGCGTTTAATCACCATCACCATGAAGCATCGTGATCAGAAACTTTTGCAACGTGCTGCGGGTGAATTTGCCCGTTCGCTTCGAAGCAAAATCGGGGACCGATTCCTCGGGCCAGAATTCGCGCCTATTGCTCGGTTAAAGAATCTGTATCAGATGCAGATTATCGTGAAGGTGGACAAGGGCAGTGTGGGTGCCAAGGTTCGCGACCGCATTAAAAAGGCACACAACGAAATTCTACTTAGTCCCGATTTTCACCGCGTCAAAGTAGTCTTTGACGTTGACCCTAATTCTTAAAGAAACGGCTGAAAGGTTTGTGGCGCCTCCGCAGCAATTGTGGTTGGCTCTTTTGTCGTCGGGTGATTAAAGGTCAAAGACCTAGCGTGCAAGCAGATGCTCTTATCCCGCTCAGCCCTTCTAGCACCATACTTCACATCGCCTTTAATGGCATGACCGATAGCAGAGAATTGTGCTCTGATCTGGTGGTGACGACCGGTATGCAACTCAACTTGGACTAGCGAATAATTGTCCCCAGTTTTCAACACAGTATAACTCAATCGCGCTTCTTTGGCGCCTTCTTCAGGGCGTTTGAAAACAATGGCTTTGTTGTTTTTGCTGTTTTTCTTTAAATAGTGCTTTAGGTCATTCTTTCCACGAAGTTGGCCCTCAACAACCGCCCAGTAGGTTTTCTGAGTCTGTCGTTCTTTAAACGCTTTATTCATGCGTTCTAAGCCTTTGGAAGTTCTGGCAAAAAGTACCACTCCCGTAGTCGGTCGATCGAGGCGATGAATGACGCCACAAAAAACATTGCCCGGCTTGTTGAATTTCTCTTTCAGGTAAGATTTGATGCGCTCTGGCAAGGGGAGGTCTCCCGTTTTATCACCTTGGACAAGATCTCCAGGACGCTTATTAACGGCAACCAGGTGATTGTCTTCGTAAATGATATTTATAGGAGTGGCCAATTTAGCTCGGGTAGCTTTCGCTCTCGTTCGGGAAATCAACGTCTTTTACATCCTTCACGTACTGTCCGATAGCACCAGTAATATCATCGTACAGATTTAAGTAACGACGTAGGAAGCGTGGATTGAACTTATGAGTCATTCCTACCAGATCGTGGAATACCAAAACTTGACCATCCACATCTGGGCCAGCACCAATTCCGATAACAGGAATATCTAGCATCTGCGCCACCTCCTCTGCGAGTGAGGCAGGTACCTTTTCCAAAACAATCCCAAAACAACCTGCTTCTTGCAAAGCACGTGCATCTTCTTTCAGCTTCGCAGCCTCCGCTTCTTCCTTGGCACGGACGCTGTAAGTACCGAATTTATAGATGCTCTGGGGTGTTAGTCCAAGATGACCCATCACAGGAATACCAGCCGTAAGGATACGCTTGATGCCTTCGATGATTTCAATACCGCCTTCCAGCTTCACAGCGTGACCGCCAGTTTCTTTCATGACACGAATGGCAGAATTTAAAGCCTGTTTTGAATCACCCTGATAAGTACCAAAGGGAAGGTCTACGACAATCAAGGCGCGGTCAACAGCGCGTACCACAGAACTTGCGTGATAAATCATTTGATCCAGAGTAATTGGAAGGGTAGTTTCGTGACCCGCCATTACGTTGGATGCACTGTCGCCTACAAGAATACAATCTACACCAGCAGCATCCACCATTTTGGCCATAGTGTAGTCATATGCAGTTAGCATAGATATTTTCTCTCCTTGGTCTTTCATTTGCTGAAGACTGTGGGTAGTAACTTTCTTAAATTCTTTCTTCGCAACGCTCATGGTGCACGATTTTTGTGTTTTCTGTCCTACAAAGAAAAGAACTCAACCCGTAGGTTGTATTTTTGGTACCGATGAAAAACCACATTCTTGCCCTTTTTGCCTTTTTCGCGCTGTTTTCGTGCGACAACTCCTTGGATATCAACGCCGATTATGACGTGGAAAATGTGGTTTACGGCCTATTGGACAAGGATTTAGATACGCAATGGGTACGATTACACAGAACATACCTCGGCGAAGATGGATTGTTAGCTGGTGCGGTACACAGCGATAGCCTATACTTTGATACCGCAGCAATCTACCTAGCTCAGCTCAATGGTAGCGGGGATGTTATGAATACCTATGAGTTTTACCGCAAGGACACCAACGCACTAGAGCCTGGCATCTTTACCACGGATAATTACCGGCTGTATTGGACCGATGCTCCTATTGATAAGTCTTTTGAATACCGCATTCGCGGCTTCATACCAGGGAATAATAACTTTGAAGCGGTTACTCCGATTGTTGGAAATGTTAGTATTACCAAACCTAGAGGCTTCCAAAAGATTTCATTTGGTATCAGTAATGCTGAGTTTAAATGGGATGCAGCCAAGAATGCGCGCTTGTACCAAGGCTACCTGCATTTCAAATATAAAGAGGCGCCTCGTTCAAATCCACAGGATAGTGTGATGAAAACATTGACCTATGCCTTGCCGGTGCGCACGGGAAGTAATCTTAACGGAAATGGAACGTTCGTCTCGGAGGTTACTTACGATGCTTACTTCCGCTTTTTACGCAACAACATAGGCACTACCACAGATAAAGTTCGTGTATTCAAAGGCATGGATGTAGAAATCTGGGCGGCGGCTGACGATTATGCGACCTACATTAATGTGAGTCAACCGTCTCAAGGAATTGTTCAAGAAAAACCACTGTTTACCAATATCGATGGGGGTATTGGCTTGTTTTCTTCGAGAGCTGTCGGGATACAGGAAAATGTGCAGTTAAGCACGTATTCTATGGACAGCTTGTGGCGCGGCATTTTCACCTGCGATATGGGTTGGGTCGATTTTCAAGGGATCGATTCATGCATCTGCGTAGACGGAGACAAGGTCTGCTTCTAAGCCACCCTTTATGACCTTTTGGCAGAAGGTCCTTTCATTTTGACATAGTTTTTACCAAAATGCTGACACTTTGGAAGTGAAATTGGCCCGAAAAGCTAATGGCACAAGGCTTGTTTATACGAGGTCGTACTATTTGAATTGATAACCTTAACTAATATAAAATGGGTAAAATCATAGGAATTGACCTCGGAACAACGAACTCTTGTGTCTCTGTAATGGAGGGTAACGAGCCAGTAGTAATTCCAAACAGCGAAGGAAAAAGAACGACTCCTTCTATTGTAGGTTTTGTAGAAGGCGGTGAGCGTAAAGTTGGTGATCCAGCAAAACGTCAAGCCATTACCAACCCAGAAAAAACGGTTTACTCTGTGAAGCGTTTCATGGGTGAGAAATTTTCGAATGTTCAATCGGATGCCGGACGTGTTCCTTACACAGTTGAGGCAGGCGATAACGACACACCTCGTGTAAACATCGACGGACGTCAGTACACGCCGCAGGAGATTTCAGCCATGATTCTTCAGAAAATGAAAAAGACTGCTGAGGATTACTTGGGCGCCGATGTGAGCGAGGCTGTAATTACCGTTCCAGCATATTTTGACGATGCACAGCGTCAAGCGACTAAAGAGGCAGGTGAAATTGCTGGCTTGAACGTACGTCGTATCATCAACGAGCCTACAGCTGCGGCTTTGGCCTACGGATTAGATAAAAAAGGCCAGGATCAAAAAATCGTTGTTTTTGACTGTGGTGGTGGTACGCACGATGTATCGGTACTAGAGTTAGGTGATGGCGTATTTGAAGTAAAATCTACCGACGGTGATACACACCTTGGTGGTGATGACTTTGACCAGGTATTGATCGATTGGTTGGCAGAAGAGTTTAAGGCAGAAGAGTCTATGGACTTGCGCCAAGATAACATGGCATTGCAGCGTTTGAAAGAAGCTGCAGAGAAAGCGAAGATTGAATTGTCGTCAACAACCTCAACTGAAATCAACTTGCCGTACATCACAGCAACAGCCTCAGGGCCGAAGCACTTGGTACGCACGTTGAGTCGCGCTAAGTTTGAACAATTGGCAGCCTCATTGATTGAGCGCACCATTGCTCCAGCAAAATCGGCACTTCAGAATGCAGGTTACTCGACTTCAGAGATTGACGAAGTCATCTTAGTAGGGGGTACTACACGTATTCCTGCTATCCAAGAAGCAGTTAAAGCATTTTTCGGAAAAGAGCCGTCGAAAGGTGTAAACCCTGATGAGGTAGTAGCTATTGGTGCTTCTATCCAAGGTGGTGTACTCGCCGGTGATGTGAAAGACGTTCTTCTTCTGGATGTAACCCCACTTTCACTGGGTATCGAAACCATGGGCGGTGTAATGACGAAGTTGATCGAAGCGAACACGACTATTCCTACGAAGAAGTCAGAGACCTTCTCAACGGCTGCAGACAATCAGCCTTCTGTAGAGATTCACATCCTACAGGGCGAGCGTCCAATGGCAGGTGATAACAAAACTATCGGCCGATTCCACTTGGACGGCATCCCAGCTGCACCGCGTGGTGTACCTCAGATTGAAGTAACCTTCGATATCGATTCTAACGGTATCCTGAATGTAAGTGCGAAGGATAAGAATACTGGCAAAGAGCAGAATATTCGTATCGAAGCATCTTCAGGTTTGAGCCAGGAAGAGATCGATCGTATGAAGCAAGAAGCAGAAGCAAATGCTGATGCAGATAAGAAAGCAAAGGAAGAGATTGACAAGCTCAATGCAGCAGATAGCATGGTCTTCCAAGTAGAGAAGCAAATGAAGGAAATCGAAGGCAAGCTTCCTGAAGATAAGCAAGGTCCTATCGATGGAGCATTGGCAGAGCTCAAAGCAGCACACGGCGCGAAAGATATCGCAGGTTGTGATGCGGCTCAAGAAAAGCTCAACGCGGCGCTTCAAGCGGCTTCAGCAGAAATTCAAGCAGCAATGCAGCAAAACCAAGGCGGTGGCGATCAAGGTCCTACTGACGGTGGTGGCGACGCTGGCGGCGCTGATGATGTCACAGACGTAGATTTTGAAGAGGTGAAATAATCCCTACTCAAGGTTATAGCAAGCCCCCGCGCCCTCGGCGCGGGGGCTTTTTTATTTATCTTCGGGCTTTCACTCTAAAAACGCGGTACACGTATGGATTTGGCATCTCTTAATGACATTCTAGCAACTATTGACGGATACATTGGCGGCTCAAGCTGGTTTGTCTTTGCCCTTCTCGGTTCAGGGATATTCTTTACGGTTTATTTGAAGTTCCCTCAAATCAGATTTTTTAAGCATGCCATCGATGTGGTGCGTGGCAAATTCGATGAGGAAGGAGCGAAAGGAGATACCTCTCATTTTCAGTCTTTGGCTACAGCATTGTCAGGTACGGTAGGTACAGGAAACATCGCAGGTGTGGCCTTTGCCATCCACCTAGGTGGACCGGCAGCTCTGTTCTGGATGTTGGTGACAGCGGCCTTAGGTATGACTACCAAATTTGTGGAGGTAACGCTCAGCCATAAATACCGTGAATTTGCCGAGGATGGCACAGCTTCAGGTGGACCGATGTACTACATGAAGAACAAATTGAACATGAAGTGGATGGCTGCACTATTCGCTGTAGCTGCGATCATTAGTTCATTCGGGACGGGTAACATGCCTCAAGTCAACAGTATTGCTGCATCGTTAAAAGCTACCTTCGGCATCGAAGAAATTATCACTGGTGCCGTGCTTTCAGTGCTGCTCGGTTTGATTATTCTAGGGGGGATTAAGCGTATTGCTGCTGTAACAGAAAAGCTCGTGCCCATGATGGCCATCATTTACGTGATTGGCGCCTTGTCGGTGATTGTGATGAACTATGAGAATATTATCCCTTCGTTTATTAGCATTTTCGCCGATGTATTTACCGGTTCTTCCGCTGCAGGCGGTTTCTTGGGAGCAACTATTGCTTATGCCTTTAACCGGGGTGTCAACAGAGGATTGTTTTCTAATGAAGCGGGTCAAGGTTCAGCTCCTATTGCCCATGCTGCCGCAAAAGCAGAACACCCTGTAAGTGAAGGTATGGTAGCCATTCTCGAGCCGTTTATCGATACCATTGTCATCTGTTCTATAACTGGTCTAACGCTTTTAAGCTCAGGAGTTTGGAACGAAAAGCATCAAAACGACTTTAGCTATTCTGATATGGTCATTGCTGCAGATCTACTGACTGAAGAAGCGGATGGAACAGCTCTTTTTGAGTACTACAATAATGGTGGTGAAATCGCTGAGTTTACAGGTCAGCTTCAAGTTACAGACGGAACCCCCGAAGGAGTAACTATCCTTCATGCTAGATCCATTGCGGAAGAAGTTGTCATAAGTAATGAGGGTGCACCTTATACGGGAACGGTTGCCGTAGAAAATGGTCGTGTAAAAGATCCTTCGAAGTACACCTTCTCAGGAAAATCTTTAGTTCACAGCGCGCCGCTAACGGCTATTGCTTTTAATAAAGGCTTATTTGGCGATTTTGGTCAATACATCGTGGCCATTGGTTTGCTACTATTCGCCTTTTCAACGGCAATCTCTTGGAGCTATTACGGAGGTAGAAGTGTGACCTATTTGTTTGGTGTAAAATATGTGAACTATTACCGCATCGTTTATGTCCTCGGGTTTTTCTTGGCGGCCATAATCGATACGACAATCGTCTGGACCTTTGCTGGTATTGCGATTGCGCTGATGACACTGCCGAATTTGATTGGAATTTTCTTGCTTAGAAAAGACATGAAAAACAGCATTGAGGATTATAAAAAACACCTTGAAAAAAACTTCGACGCTGAGATTTAATAGATAAATGATTAAACGGCGTTAAACCTCGAATATTTGCAATTGTCTACAAAGAGCCAATGCTTATATTCGTAAGGTTAACAAAACGTCAATGAAACGATTACTTCTCAGTGCTGCTGCAGTACTATTTGCATTCTCTATGAATGCCCAAATCAGTAGTGATACCCTAACCTACAATCGAGGTACACTAGGAGTTCAAGCGGTATTCCCCGTCAATATTAATTCTCAGTCCTCTTGTGCCGATACCATGGGGATTTCCATTCCTGCGGGACACTGGATTTCTTCCATTGAGTTGAAGTATGAGGTTCAAACCCAAGGCGGTGGTTTTGGTGGTGTAGCTCCTAACGATGTAGGGACCTACGTTGAGTTTGTTAGCGAAAGCACTAAAGAGACTGGTCTTACTTACGGAACCTCAGGTACGAACGGAACGACGGAATCCGTATCAAGGACCATTAATGAGTTTAATGGAGCGGTCACGGATACCTTCTTGGTATTTAAGTTGCATCCGCTACGTCAAGCATTCACAGCAGCTTGTGATACTAATTCGGCTAAGATTACCGACAGTACTTACCAAATCATTGTTAATCATTATCCTGCGCCAACATGTTTCCAGCCAACCAACCTTGC
This sequence comes from Flavobacteriales bacterium UBA5939, assembly GCA_002430755.1. GTDB lineage: Bacteria > Bacteroidota > Bacteroidia > Flavobacteriales > Schleiferiaceae > UBA10364. The sequence goes on from DJCX01000020.1 coordinate 11,527, forward strand.
GGTGGACTGGACCATGAGTGATCAAGCACAATTGTCTTGGACCACAGGTGGCTCATCTTCTTGGGAAGTAGAATACGGTGCGCCAGGATTTACTCCAGGTACAGGGACAAGACTAGCAGCGTTAACTAACCCATTTGTGGTTACAGGTCTTACTGCATCAACATCCTACGAATTCATTGTTCGCGATTCATGTGCGGTAGGTAATACGAGTATTTGGTCGGCAGCGGCTGAAGATTCAACGCGCTGTGCACCAATTACTTTCACTACATCATACACCGAAAACTTTAACAGCACCACGGATTGGGTTCCTGGTTCAGGTTTTGACAACGACGGCTCAACCGTACCTTCTTGCTGGTTGAGAAATCCAACAAGCCCTAACGGTGGCCAAGGCTACGCATGGGGTGTTGCTGACGATAGTACAGGTACTCCAGGCACAGGACCATCTGCCGGTAGAGGAGGCTCAGGCCAATACATTTATGCGGAAGCTTCAGGTGCAGCGAACCAAAGTGTGGCAGAAATTACCTCGCCGTTAATTGATTTGAGTGCGCTTAGTGTGCCGGAATTGAATTTCTACTACCACATGCGTGGTGCACAGATCAACGAATTGAAAACAGAAGTGTGGTCCAAAACCACTGGTTGGGTGAATGTTGGTGCAATCAACGGCCCACAACAGACGGCACTTTCAGATACCTTCTTACTTCAGACGTATACCTTAAGTCAATTCGTAAACGACACTGTATTGGTTCGTTTCTCAGCTTCTCGTGGCTTTGGTAACGCAAACCAAGCGGATATCGCCATAGACGACTTTGGCTTCCAAGAGGCGCCAACGTGTCCAGATCCATCAAACTTGTTGGTAGCAGGTCGAACGATGACAAGCATTACACTTGGGTGGACGGCAGTTAATGCCACCTCTTGGGACATTCAATACGGTGCCCCAGGTGCAGCCTTAGGAGCCACAGCCAATACTACAATTAGTGCTTCAACAAATCCAAAAGAAGTGACTGGGCTTAGCAGCGGTACTACCTATCAGTTTTGGGTGCGCGAAGTTTGTGGACCAACAGATAAATCAGGATGGGTAGGACCTATCTTAGCTACAACACACTGTACGCCAGTAACTGCTCCTTGGAGCGAGGACTTTGATTCTACGACTTGGACCGCAGGAACGGGCGTTTACAATACAGGAGATGCACTTGCGGCATGTTGGGTGCGTACTCCTGAGAAAGATACCTTACCGTCGTCTCCGTTCTCGTGGGGGGTACGTTCTGGAACAACCACGACAGGACAGACTGGTCCAACAACTGATGTTAGCGGTTCGGGTAACTACCTCTACGCAGAAGCGTCGGGTGGTGCACCAAACCAAGAAGCATTTGTAGAGTCGCCAATGATCGACATGAGCGCTCTTCTCAAGCCGCAGGTTAGTTTCTACTATAACATGCGCGGTTTCTTCGTAAACACCTTAAAACTCCAGGTGTGGGTAGATTCTACCCAAACTTGGGACACATACTTCACGAAATCGGGCAACCAGGGGAACCAGTGGTTGTTTGAAGAGGTTGATTTGAGCGGTTTTGCGGGTGATACCATCGTACTTCGCTGGTCTGCCACAAAAGGAAACGGGGCACAAGGTGATATCGCTATTGATGAAATAGTGGTAGAGGACCAACCATTGTGTCCGGATCCGTCAAACTTTGCTTTGACCGACGTCACTTCGACTACAGCTACCTTCTCCTGGACGACAGGTGGTTCAACCACTTGGAACTTAGTAGTGGGTACGGCAGGCTTTACACCTTCGGCTACAGGTTTAACGAATTTAACCACAACTACAGGCGTAGCAACGGGTTTAACAGCCGGAACATCTTACGACGCATATGTACGTGATACATGTGGTGCCCTAGGTGCTTCAATGTGGATTGGACCTATTACGTTCAATACTTTGTGTAACCCATTAACCGCTCCTTACACGGAGAATTTCGATTCTACTTCGTGGGTAACAGGCGCGAACCAAACACCTGGTCAGATTGACGGTTGTTGGCAACGCAATGATACGGTGGAGTACTTCTGGAAAGCTGGTCCTCCGACCAACCATAGTAACAATACGGGTCCTTCAGGTGACCACACTTCTGGTTCAGGCGGCTACGCATTTACGGAGGCCAATACTGGTTTCGGTGGTAGTTCCATATTTACCAATGAGCTCATTTCACCATTGGTGGATGTTAGCCCATTGACAACTCCAGAGATGACCTTCTGGTACCACATGTACGGTACCCTCATTAATAAGTTGGTGGTACAAGTGAGAACTGCAGGCGGTTCTTGGACCACTCTGAGCACAATTAACGGTGCGCAGCAATCTTCTTCCAACGATGCTTGGAAAGAGCAGATAGTAGATTTGACCGCGTATGCCGGTGATACTATTCAAGTGAAATTTATTGCCCATCGCTACCAAGGCTTCAACAACCAGGTAGATATCAGTTTGGATGATGTGGATATTCATGAAAAGCCAAATTGTCCTAAGCCATCAAACCTTGTCGCTTCGAACGTAACTAGCAACAGTGTTGATTTAAGCTGGACAACGGGTGGATCTACAAACTGGTTGGTGAAGTACACCCCAGGATCCATTGTTTCGGCGGGTACGAATCCATTTACCTTGACTGGTTTATCACCGAATACGACCTACAGTATCTATGTACGAGATTCTTGTGCAGCAGGCGATGTGAGCCCGTGGGAGGGGCCTATTACCGTTACTACATTATGTGGTATGGAAACAGCACCTTGGACAGAAGATTTCGAAGGTACCGGATTTGACGCTTCAACCGGTGATTTCGACGGTTGTTACACTACAAGTACTTCTACAACGTACTTCTGGCAGACCGGTACAGGTGCAACTCCGACAAACAATACGGGGCCTTCTGCAGACCATACTTCGGGCTCTGGTAAGTACGGTTACATTGAAACAAGCTTTGGTTTTAATGGCGATACAGAGGCTGACATGGAGACTATGGAAATCGATTTGGATACCTTAAGCACACCAGAGCTTTCTTTCTGGTGGCATGCTGCTGGTGGCAATATCGATGAAATGGAAGTAGAGATTTACGACGGTTCGACGTGGACTTCGGAATTGACCATCAACAGTACAAATAATACCCTTCAGTCAGGTCCCGGTGATCCTTGGCAAGAAGCGGTTATTGACCTTAGCTCATATGCAGGCGATACCATCAAAGTTCGCTTTACAGGGTCACGTGCAAGTACATTTGGGTTTACTTCAACGCAAGCAGATTGGGCGATTGATGATATCGAGATTGATAACGCACCTACATGTTTGAAACCTACGGCTATCGCAAGCACTGCCAGCACGACTACCTCAATCACATTGAGCTGGACGACGGGTGGTGCGAGTAATTGGCAAATCGAATATGGTGCTCCAGGCTTTACACCGGGTACCGGTACTATCGTGAATGCTACGACGAATCCTTATACGGTTACTGGTTTAGCACCATCGACGTATTACGACTTCTGGGTTCGTGACTCATGTGGTGCTACCGATGTGAGTGATTGGGCAGGTGCCTTTGCTGCAGCTACAGCCTGTGGTACAGCAATAGCTCCATACCTAGAAAACTTCGACAACGGTTTCGTTGGCGGAACGGATAACAATCAAGGACACAACATAGGGGCAACTATTAGCCCGTGTTGGACGCGTACGGATACAGATACCAACTACCGTTGGGGTGGACGTACTGGTGGAACTGCTACTGGTGGTACAGGCCCTGGAGGTGATCATACTAGTGGTTTTGGTAGCTATGTGTACACAGAGGCGAGTTTCTCAACCGGAACTCCGGTGGCAACCTTGACTTCGCCAAGTATCGATCTAAGCGCTTTAACAACTCCAGAAATGAAGTTCTGGTACCACTTATACGCATTCAATGGTTCTCAAGGAACCCTTGTCTGGAGTATTCAAGATGTAGCTGTGGGAACTTGGGTTGATTTAGATTCCATCTCCGGCAATCAAGGAAACAACTGGATTGAAGTGGTTGAGGACTTGAGTTCTTATGCGAATAAAACAGTGAAAATTAAATTTACGGCTACGAAATCAAGCGGTACTACGCCACAACAAGGTGATATCGCTATTGATGATTTAAGTATTGACGAGGCGCCAACGTGTCCTGAGCCAACTGCAGTTACTGCTGTAGCAACATCAACGACTGATGTGGATGTAAGCTGGACCACTGGTGGTTCGACCGCATGGCAGATTGAATACGGTGCTCCTGGCTTTACGCCAGGTACGGGTACCATCGTGAATGCTCTTACCAATCCATTTACTGTGACCGGTCTAACCTCAGGCGCTTCGTACGATTTCTATGTACGTGATTCTTGTGGTGCTGGTGATGTGAGTATGTGGGTAGGTCCTGCTTCTGCAACTACATTCACTTGTACAGGTGGATGTACCTACACGCTTGAGCTTGGTGATGATTACGGCGACGGATGGGGCGCGAATGGACAATACAGTGTGTTCCACCAATTGGCTGTAACTACTGGTTCAGTGACGACCAACTATACAATGAGTAACACTACAGGTGCTCTTGGCTCAAGTGAGACCTTCACCTTTAATGTGTGTGACGGTGATACACTTTATCTAGAGTTTATCGATAACGGTCAATGGGACGACGAGTGTGGATATACACTTAAAGATCCGAACGGTGTTGTTGTATCGAGTGTCGCTAACGGTTCTATGACACCTGGTATCAAGTACCAAGGTTCGGCCAACTGTAGCTCACCATGTCCGGCGCCAGTGCCAACATTTACATTCACGGATAACTTCTTGAGTGTTGATTTTGATGCAACGGCTTCAACAGGTGCTGCGCTCACTTATGCTTGGGACTTCGGAGACGGAAATAACGGCACGGGTGATACACCTACGCACCTCTACAGTGCAGGCGGTACCTATGTAGTCACGCTCACAGCAACTGATTCGTGTAACCAGAGTATTGACTTTGTGGATACAATTCAGGTATGTGAAGAATTGACTACTGCGAACATTACATACACGCAGAGCGCCTTTGACATCAACTTTGATGCATCTGGTGTTGCTGGAGCCGATTCAGCTTACTGGACCTTCGGAGACGGGAACACAGGCAATGGACTGAATCCTACGAATACCTACTCTGGTTCAGGTAATTTCCAAGTGGATGTAACCGTATATAATGCCTGTGGCGATCAAGCGGATACCACATTCTTTGTAACTATCTGTGTACAGCCTACTGCAACATTCTCAGCACAGATCTTGAGTGCTGGTGGCGGTGGTATGCAGGTTCAATTTGACGGTACGAATTCGACAGGTGGTAGCAGCTACTTATGGAACTTCGGTGACGGTAATACCAACTCTACCTCAAATTACCCGCTTCATACCTATGCAGTGACTTCTACCACTTACGTAGTGAGTCTCACGGTTTACAATACTTGTGGTGATTCTGATACCTACTCGAGCGTCTTAGGAGATGCCCTAGGCGAAGACGAATACACGCTGTTTAATGTGAAAGTGTTCCCGAACCCTGCAAAAGGATTTATTACTCTTGAGAGTGATGCAGGTATGGAAGGAACTATTTCGCTCATTGATGCGCTTGGCCGCACAGTGGTAGAGATGAATGCAAATGGCATGTCCAACCAAGTAATTGATGTACGCGATCTAAGTGCGGGTACGTATGTCTTGCGAGTTTTGAATAACGGTCACCTCTTCCAGGAGCGCGTTCAGATTGTGAAGTAATTACAATTGTGATAAAGTAAAAAGCCGCCCCATCGGGGCGGCTTTTTTTATGCATCTGAAAATTTGACTTACGCCTTTTTGACAAACTCGCTCTTGAGCAGATATGTTTTAGGTTTTAGGCAAGAGAAAAGTGATACCACTTAAAAGTGTAAGTAGCGCAATCATTGAATAAGCTAGGGAAGGATAGCCAAGGGCTCCCGCGGCGAAACCGGTAAGTGCACCAAAGACATAGCCCATGTCTCTCCAAAATCGATACGTTGCCAATGCCTTAGGACGCCATACAGGGTGACTGTTATTGCTAATGCCGACCAAGAAGGTAGGATAGACCAGCGCTGTGCCTAAACCTATAAGTAGGTACGGTACTACTGATAGTGCACTTCCAGGAAAAAGAAAGAGTCCAACCGCTTGCATAATCATACCGGTGGCGCAAATAGTCTTTATGTTTCCTGAATTGGACAAGGGGCCGGTAAATAATTGGCCCAGACCCCACGAAGCTGCATGAATGCCTGTGAGTAAGCCAATTGTGGTAAGACTGGCATCCATGGAGAGCAAGGTAACGGGCACAAGTGCCCAGAGAATACCGTCGTTGGCATTGTTGATCAGGCCTCCTATACTAAACAATCGTAACGCACCATTTTTCCAACTGGTATGGGCGAAGATATTAGTGGGAGTGCTCTCTGAAGTATCGTATTCTTCCTGAGCTTCAACCAAGGCCCAAGGGCGTGTATCTGGTAAAAAGAGTAGGGCGATGATGAGTGCGAGAAGAATTATTGCTCCGCTGGCAATCAGTATGTAGCGAAAATCGCCATTGGTGTCCATGAACGAAGCTGCAAGTGCGGAGGCGCCACCCACTGCTAGATAGCCGGCACTCTCATTTAGGCCCATTGCAGTGCCTCGAAGACGTTTACCAACAATATCAATCTTCATAATAACCGTGGTGGACCAAGTGATGCCTTGGCTTAGACCGAGTGCTACATTGGCGGCAATAGCCATCCAAGGTGCATTCATGGTCAAAAGGAGGTAAGGAATGATCGCCGCAATACACCAGCCTAAAACTAAGGACCACTTACGGCCAATAGTGGTTAGCAGGTGTCCCGAGAATAAATTGGCCACAGCTTTCGAAAGACCAAAAGTTGCTACCATGATGAGTGAAGATTCTGCCTCTTCCATGCCCCAGCTCGAGGTAATTACGGGCAATAGGCTGCGCTCAAAACCAACCATGGAACCCACAAAGGCACTCATGAGAACCAATAGTGTAAAGAGCGGCCAATTCTCCTTAAGGCCTAGGCGACGCTGCTTCACTTTTTACGAATCTTAATGCCAAACCAGGCGTAGATGAGCGTCATTATCGGTGAAATCAGGTTAAAGAAGGCGTACATGAAATAATCGCCTGTAGCTACTCCTAATACGGAGCTTTGGTATGCGCCACAAGTATTCCATGGGATAAGAACAGAGGTTACTGTACCGCTGTCCTCAAGCGTTCTACTCAAGTTTTCCGGTGCTAACCCTCGTTTGTCATACACGTCTTTAAACATTCTACCGGGCACGACAATGGCCAAATATTGGTCTGAAGCAGTTACGTTTAATACACCACAGGCAACAAGCGTGCTTGTGATCAGTGATGCTGTATTCTTGGCAAGACCGACAATAGCTGTCGTAATGGTTGCTAGAAAGCCACAGGCTTCCATCGCGCCGCCAAAGGCCATTGCACTAAGGATGAGCCATACGGTGCCCATCATGCCTGACATACCAGAGCTACTCAGGAGATCGGCGAGAATAGGGTTGTCGCTAGGAATGGATATATCGCCATATACACTGCGCATGGCGGTTTCATACAATGGATATTCGCCGCTGCCTAGTTGTGTCAACAGATTTCCCTGGAACAATAAAGCCATAACAAGACCGCCTAGTATACCCATGGAAATAGCTACCAATGCATCTGTCTTTTGAGAAATAAGTGCAATGACACCAATAGGAACCAAGAATACCCAAGGCGTTATGTTGAAGGTTTCAGCGATCAGGTTTTGAACTACTGCAATTTCGTCAGCATTCAGAGCGCCACTTGAATAGCGCAAGCCAATGACAGTAAAGAGAATTAATGAAATGACAAGACTAGGTACCGTCGTGTAAAGCATGTAACGGATGTGCGTGAATAGATCCGTGCCCGCCATAGCAGGGGCAAGGTTGGTCGTATCACTCAAAGGACTTAGTTTATCACCGAAATAGGCACCAGAGATGACGGCACCTGCAACAATGGCAACGGGAATTCCCATGGTTTGCCCGATACCCATAAGGGCGATACCTACAGTGGCGGTTGTTGACCAAGACGAACCGGTACTCAAACTGACCAAGGCAGAAATAATTACGGCCGTCGGTAAAAAGAACGTTGCATTGATTAGATCCAATCCGTAGTAAATCATGGCCGGCACAATACCGCCAACTAGCCAAGTCCCTGCAAGTCCTCCAATAAGAATAAGGATATAGATAGCACTCGCCGTATCCTTAACATTGGCTTTGATTTTGTCTAGAATGGCTTCGACCTTAGTCCCGTTCATAGTACCAATACCGCCAGCAATAAGTGCTGATACGAGTAGGATGACTTGATTAGAACCACTGAGGGCGTCATCGCCGTAGACATAGCCTACATTAAACCAAAGCAAAAGCATGAGTACTACCAACGGACTTAATGCCAGTAGCAGCTGTAGAGTGTGTTTCTTTTGTGCCATATCCCGCAAGATACAACGCGCGAGCCTTCTTAGCTCATCGCTGTGATAATGTCTTGCTTAGTGATGATATGGTGTCCTTCGCCAAATTCTACGAGTACCGCACGGTGTCCTTCTTTCACCATACGAGCGACGTCTTCTATTGGGGTTGTTAGCTCGACCACAGGGTAGGCAGCACCCATCACTTCACCAATAAGCACATTAGAATTTGGATTGTCTAACATGCAGTTCAGTATGCATTGATCGTCAATGGCACCGACCACCTTACCCTCTTCAATAACTGGGATTTGGGTGATGTCATGGGTCTTCATCAAGCTCGCTGCATTACTGAGCGGGGCAGTAGGGCTAACTGTAACTAAAGGCAAGTGACTGTGTCCGTCGATAAGGTCCTTGGCGACTTTGTTGGCTGGAGCCAGGAATCCTCTATCGCGCATCCAATCGTCGTTGTATACTTTCCCTACATAACGAGACCCGTGGTCGTGGAAGAGGACTACCACCACATCCTCAGGGGTAAGCTTATCCTTTAGTTGACGCAGGCCTTGGAAGGCTGAACCGCAGCTGTATCCTAAGAACAGACCTTCTTTCTTGGCCAATTCTCTGGTAGCTACTGCACCGTCTTTATCCGTTACTTTTTCGAAGTAATCAATAACATCGAAATCAACATTCTTAGGCAAGATATCCTCACCAATACCCTCCGTGATGTAACTGTAAATTTCCTTTTCGTCGAATTCTCCGGTCTCGTGGTACTTTTTGAATACCGAACCGTATGTATCAATCCCCCAAACTTTAATATCCGGATTTTGCTCTTTAAGATATTTCCCAACTCCTGAAATAGTACCTCCCGTTCCAACTCCCACTACGAAGTGCGTCACTTTACCTGCTGTCTGCTCCCAGATTTCAGGTCCTGTGCTTTCATAATGCGCCATGCGATTACTCAGGTTGTCGTATTGGTATGGGTAGAATGAATTTGGAATTTCTTCATTTAATCGTGATGCAACGCTGTAGTAGCTGTCCGGATGCTCCGGTGCGACGTTCGTAGGACATACTATGACCTCGGCGCCCATAGCACGAAGAATATCCATCTTTTCTTTGCTCTGCTTATCACTAAGCGTACAGATCAGCTTATAGCCTTTGACAATAGCCGCCAGCGCTAGCCCCATGCCCGTGTTCCCAGAGGTACATTCTATGATGGTGCCGCCGGGCTTAAGATCACCGCGTGCTTC
>DJCX01000020.1:21562-32114 GCA_002430755.1 Flavobacteriales bacterium UBA5939
ACAGGACAAGGGAAATCTGCCGCAATTTTATTGAGTTTGATCATCGGAGTGTCTCCAATGGTATCAAGGATGCTGTCGTAAATAGGACGCATAATATTGTATTTGGGTTGCCTCTAAGTTACGCAACTATTGCAAGGCTGCTAAAGGGTTTAAGAGAATCTTATGCTCTTTATGGGGTCCAATTTTGAAATCCAGCGCACCGGGAATCGTAGGACGACAAAAGCTACTGCAAGGAAAGCGGCATTGGCGCAAAGAATCCAAACGAAATCAAAGGTTATCGGGGCTACTGAAATGTAGTACGTACTTGGGTCTAATTCTATGAGCCCAAACTGCCATTGCACAAAACTTGCTCCCAATCCAATAAGGTTGCCCCAAACCAATCCTTGTACCAGTATACGCATGCTTAGCCACATAAATACTTGTAAGATCAATCGATCCGAAGCGCCTAACGCCTTTAGCGTACCAATCATTCTGGTGCGGTCTACAATCAACACGAGCAAGGCGATACATAGGTTAGCTACAGCAACTATGAGCACTATAGCCAATACTAATAAGATGTTCGTGTCAAAAAGCTCTAGCCAACCAAAGATCGCAGGGTGGCGGTATTCCAAGCTTTGAACTTGCATGTTGTAGGGAACAATGGCGTTCCAATAGGCAGCAACCGTATTGCGGTGCTCAGGATCGTTTAAGACTATGCTGTAATGGGTTACGCTGTCGTTTCTCCAGCCGTTTAACCGTCGCACGTCCTCAATATCCATGATGATGTGGTTCAGGTTAAATTCGTCCAACCCTGTTTCAAAGGCACTTAATACGACGGCATCTCTTAATCTTGGTGCACTTTGTTGGTCTCTAATAGAAACTAGTACTGCGGTATCACCCACCGATAAGGCCAGGTTTTTCAGTAAAGAACGGGATACATGAATACCATAGCGTTCTTTATTCGAAGACTCTTTTAAAGAAAAGTCCGTAAGAAAGCTATTCATCTTCAGGCTGTCGTAACCAATAATTTCAATACCCTCAAAAACATCTTGTGATGGATTGACCAAGAGCGAGGCCTTTCGGATTTCGGCGTGCATCTGCGCTACCAATCCTTCCGATAAAATTGCAGTTTCTAACGAATCGGAGAGTAAAATAGCGCCGCTCTCACCGGTGCGCCGCATGGAATACTCATTGATATTGATATCCCCTTCTAAACTTCTGAATTGATCGTTGATGGCATGTTGTAAACCCTTGCCTGAAGTGATCGATAAAATGACAAGTGCCATTCCTAGGGCAGTAGCATAAGTACTTAACTTAAGCAGTGGTCGAACCACAGAGGGACCCGACGACTTTCGTATCTTTTGCGCTATGGAAAAAGCTTCTTTCACTCTTCCGCAATTTAGAACAACTCTTGCGTTATTCGCAGCATTGATTCTGTGCTTTTCTGCACGCGGTCAAGAAAGTTACCTTCCGGGTATTGCACAGACTGGGGAGTACTACATGAAGTTGACCGAAAAATCTGTGGCAGTAGTGGCCAATGCGACCTCCTTGTTACCCAACGGCACCCATACCGTAGATCATTTGATTTCGCTCAGCGTCGATGTTCAGCAAGTTTGGGCACCAGAGCATGGCTTCAGAGGTGAAGCTGATGCCGGAGAGCATGTGGAGGACGGCCGAGATCCCAAAACAGGTATACCTATTCGAAGTTTGTACGGCAAAACCAAGCGTCCACCCACGGATTGGCTGAAAGACTTGGATTGGGTCATCTATGATATTCAAGACGTAGGGGTTCGATTCTACACCTACAGCACGACTTTGAGTTACGTGATAGACGCGTGTGTGGAAGCCGGTGTTCCGCTCATGATCATGGATCGGGGCAATCCGAACGGTCATTACATCGACGGTCCCATCTTGAAACCAGGCTTCGAGAGTATGGTAGGTTTGCACCCCATACCGGTAGTACACGGCCTAACCATGGGGGAATATGCTTCTATGGTCTATGGCGAGCATTGGATGCCTTCGACCGAGAATGAGGAGTGGCGCACGGCCTTTGAGAAAAAAGGTGGCATAGAAGTTATTCATTGCAAAGGGTATTCTCACAATAAAGTCTTCAAGGAATTCCAAGTTCCTCCATCACCTAATCTGCGCTCCATAGAAGCCATCTGGCATTACCCAAGCTTGTGTTATTTTGAGGGCACACCCATTTCTTGTGGACGAGGTACCGATGCACCATTCACCCGTTTTGGTGCACCGTGGCTTGGTGGGGAAGGGTACGAGCATAGATTCACACCTGCGCCAGATCATGGATCGAAGTATCCTAAATTTCAAGGAAAGCAGTGCGGTGGGGTCCAATTGTCCCAGGATCTAACGACGGCCCCTACGGAAATCGATTGGATCTATTTGTTTGAAGCCTATGCGTATTGGAAAGAAAATGCTACATCCGAGGCTCCGGAATTTTTCAATGCGTTCTTCAAAAAATTGGCCGGTTCAAATGAACTGCAACAAGCCTTGGAAGCTGGTATGAGCGTCGAGGAGTGGGTGAAGTCTTATCAAAAGAAAATGTGGTTTGAATACATCGATTTGTTTTACGAATACCAGTCATACCCATGGTTGGACTTTAAGACCAGTCGCAGCTATCGGGTAGAATAAAAAACCCCGCTCGAGGCGGGGTTTCTTTCTAAAGTCGAAAAGCGGATTATTTCCAGCCCTTCATCTCTTTCTCATAGCCAGCTCTGTAAGAATCAGGTGCTCCCATGTCCATGGCTTTTTTACCCTGCTTTAGGGCAGCTTTAGTATCGCCTGCTGCATAAAGAATTTTAGCCTTTACCCAGTTCGTATACCAGTAATCTGGATCTAACTGCAAGGCGATTTCGATAGTTGCGAGCGCTTTTTCGTGATCGCCTTGACCGCTGTAGTAGTTTGCCGCATTTCTATATGCACGCTTAGCATCAGATAGTGCTTTTGCTACATTTTTACCGCTTTCGCCATCAGCATCTACTTCTAGGTTAACACTTACTTCAGTGTTGGCCCATTCAAGGACTAATTCGCCACCCGAAGGATTCAATGATTTGAAGCCTATGGTAAAGCTTTCGTCAAAGTCGCCATTTGCTGCTGGAGCGGTTACACGAACCACATCATTATCTTGACTGTAACCTGTACTGCCCCAAAGATCAGTTTGGGTAGATAGTATAATGGTCCACTCTTTTTCACCTGGAATGGTGAAAAGTGCATACTCTCCCACGGGTACTGCCTCACCATTAAGAGTAAAGTCAGTTGAGGCATTAAACTTTACGCAAGCATTCGCACCAGTACGCCATACTTCATTGAAAGGCACGAGGTCCCCGAAAATGGCGCGTCCGCGCGTAGCAGGACGACTGTAGGAAATGCTAAAGTCCGTGAGACCTATTCTTTGGTCAACGGTAGCAGTTGGTGACGGTTGAGGTAGTTCTTGAGCTGATGCGCTCCAGCTGAGGCTTAGGGCCAATGCGCCCACGATCCATTTTCTCATGTATATTGTTTTTAAGGTTGTCGTGAAGTTAAGTTAAAAAGTGCCTTGAAGGTTCACTTATAGGGCCATCATCTTTAATGCGGCAACAGCAGCTTCAACACCTTTGTTGCCGTGCTTACCACCACTTCGGTCGCGGCTCTGCTCGATGGTGTTGTCCGTGAGCACACAAAAGATAGTGGGTGCGTCGTAACTTAAGTTGAGTTCTGTAATGCCGTAAGTGACGCTCTGGCAAACGTAGTCGAAATGCTTAGTCTCACCTTGGATAACACAGCCTACCACAATAACGGCATCGGGCTCCTCTGTATCATGAATTTTACGCGCACCATAGGTGAGTTCAACTGCTCCCGGTACGTCTATTTCTAGAATACCCTCAGGCGCAACACCATGCTGAAGTAGCGTCTTTTTGGCTCCTTCTGCTAGACCAGAAGTGATTTCATGATTCCACTCAGCGCGAACAATAGCTACGAGTTTGCCTTCTCCTGAAGGAACCTGCTCGTTGTTGGAGCTATCTAAATGCTGGTGTGCGGTTGCCATCTTATTTCAAGGCAGCAATCACACCTTGGATACCCGCTGCTTGACGTGATTCAGGGTAATCTTCTGCAATTCTTTCGTAAAGATTAACAGCCTTTGATGCTTCGTCGTTTGCTTCTAAAGCAAGACCAGCTTTCCACAAGAATAATGGTGTGGTAAATGCGTTATCAGTAGACTTTGCAGCCTTTTGGTAGTAATCAGCAGCATCGTCCATTTGACCAAGTTCTGCAAATGCATCGCCAATAACGCCCAATGCCATTGCACCTGTAGCGGTGTTCGAAGCGCTGTACTTGTCTAGTGTTTCGATAGCACTCTCGAAATCGCCAGTAGCAAAATAAGCGAGGCCTGCGTAGTAGTGTGCACTATTGCCAGCAGGAGTACTGCTGTATTCGTCCATGATGTCTAAGAAACCGTAGTTAGCACCGTTACCATTCAAGGCGAGCTCCATAGAGTCGGCTTCAAACCATTTAATAGCCTGTGCCATTTCGGTACCTGCTTCAGCGGTTTTAGGAGCGACTACATACGTGTTGTATGCAAAGAATGCTAGAACGACTGCAACAACGGCACCCACAGTGATTCCCACTTGTTTAGCGTTGTTTTCCAAAAACTGCTCAGTTTTAGTCAACGTTTGTTCTACACTATCAAATCCTAAGTTATCCTGCTGCGCAGGCGCGTTCTTCTTAGCCATGGTTATATAATTATTGAGTCCGCCAAAAATAGTACAAATTTTGACTCTAGGAAGCCTATTTTTGTAGCTATGGACAAGCTTATCATTAGTGCTTTAGAATTGACTCATTTTAAGAACCATCGTTCAACGCATTGGGACTTCAATGAAAAGGTCAACATCATTACCGGAAATAACGGTAATGGCAAGACCAATGTGCTCGATGCATTGCATTACCTGAGCTTGACTCGCTCGTACCTCGGATCAACCGATGGTCAGAATATTACCCACGGTGAATCTATGGCGCTGATCAAGGCTAACCTAGAGCGTAAGGGAAGCGATCACAGTCTGGACATTGGCTTGAAAAAGGGGCAGAAGAAAAAAATCCGTGTGGATGGAAAAGAAGTGGAAAGATTGGCGGATCACATTGGCTATCTGCCGGTTGTCATGATTTCACCCATGGATAGAGACCTCATTTTGGATGCAGCAGAAACACGTCGTAAGCTCGTTGATGCAACCATCAGCCAGAACAGTCGCTATTATCTCAATGCCTTGATGAATTATAACAAGGCTTTAAGTCAGCGCAATACAACCTTAAAATATTTTGCTTCCAACCGTACCTTTGATGCTTCATTGTTAGCACTTTACGATGATATAATGGTTGAAGAGGGCACTGTGATATTTCAACACCGTAAAAGCTTCACGGAGGAGCTTCAGCCGGCCATTCAGCGCTTTTATGAGGTGTTGAGCGGTGGCAAAGAGGAGGTGTCTGTAAAGTACAAGAGTTCACTGCACGAGAAAGGGCTACGTGAGCTATTGGCAGATAAATTAGACAAAGACAAAGTCCTTCAGTATACTTCTGTGGGTACACATCGTGATGATTTGGTGTTCGAGCTAGGCGGTTACCCGATTAAGCGTGTCGGATCGCAAGGGCAGCAAAAGAGTTTCTTAATTGCTTTAAAATTGGCTCAGTTTGAAATTGGACGTAAACATTTAGGAATGTCCCCTTTGTTGCTTCTTGATGACATCTTTGACAAATTGGACGAAGACCGTGTTGCAAATCTTTTGCAACTAGTGAATACCGAGGACTTTGGTCAGATTTTCATTACCGATACCCATCCGCAACGCATGAAAGAGCTGAGTGAGACGCTTCAGCTACAGCATACCACTTATGAAATCCAAGACGATGGCACGATCGAAGCGCTCTAACGAACAGACCATGGGAGAGGCCCTTGGACAGTGGCTCGACCGATACAGGCTACGTCAGGGAACCGACGACAGTCGTGTACTTCAGGCTTGGGATGAAGTTATGGGGCCGTCAGTGGCCCGCCAGACTTCGAGAAAGAAGGTTGAAAACGGTGTGCTCGTGATTCAATTAGACAGTTCGGTAGTTCGTAAAGAACTGTTGATGGTTAAGGGAAAAATTATAGTGGCGATTAACGAGCACGTAGGTCGTAATGCGATCAAGGATGTGCAAATTTTCTAATCGCTAAGCAGATCGGGACGGCGCTCTTGCGTACGCTTTAAGGCTTGCTTCTCGCGCCAAAGTTCTATCTCCTTGAAATTTCCGCTGGTC
The DNA here is from genome assembly GCA_002430755.1 of Flavobacteriales bacterium UBA5939. GTDB lineage: Bacteria > Bacteroidota > Bacteroidia > Flavobacteriales > Schleiferiaceae > UBA10364. The sequence continues at coordinate 27,821 of DJCX01000020.1, forward strand.
AGCACTTCAGGCACTTTGTGGCCTCTGAAATCTTCTGGACGTGTATATACTGGTGGTGCTAGAAGATCGTCCTGAAAACTATCCGTCAGCGCTGAAGTCTCGTCGTTGAGTACGCCTGGAATCAATCTAATGATAGAGTCGCTAATAACTGCCGCCGCAAGCTCTCCACCACTTAGCACATAGTCCCCTATACTATATTCGTGCGTGATCCAGTGGTCGCGAACACGTTGGTCTATTCCTTTATAGTGACCACAAATAATCATGATGTTGCCCAACATACTTAGTTGATTCGCATCACTCTGATCATAACGTTTGCCGTCTGGTGTCATGTAAAGAACAGCGTCATAGCTGCGTTCTTTCTGTAAGTCTTCAATACAATCTACTAATGGACCGCATTGCATGACCATGCCTGCACCACCGCCGTATTGATAATCATCGACTTGTTGATGCTTTCCTACACCGTACTTACGAAGCTGATGAACGTGTACTTCTGCAATACCTTTTTCTTCAGCACGCTTTAAAATGCTGTGGGCAAAAGGCCCTTCAAGTAATTCGGGCAATACGGTGATAATATCTATTCGCATGGCTATTTTTTCAAACCTATTTCAACCAATCGTTCTTCAAGGTAGTCGCCAGCAGTTATGTCATCGAATGCCTTAGGACGCTCTTCAGTAATACAACCATCAAGCGCATTAAGCGGCATTTTACCTACAGGGTGGAGGAAGAACGGGATAGAGTAGCGCGAGGTACCCCATTTTTCTTTCGGTGGGTTGACCACGCGGTGTGTGGTTGACTTCATTACACCGTTGGTCAGTCTTTGAAGCATATCGCCAACGTTCACAACTAAGGAACCAGGAATGGCTGTGATACCAATCCACTCGTTTTGCTTATTAAGTACCTCAAGTCCCTCAGCACTTGCACCCATCAATAGGGTTATGAGGTTGATGTCCTCGTGTTGGCCGGCACGTACACTATCTCCTGGATCCTGGGTGATCGGCGGGTAGTGAATGGCACGAAGGATAGAGTTGCCACCTTCTACCCAGGGCTCAAAGTAGTTACTATCTAAATCAAGGTATATGGCTATGGCTTTGAGTAATTCGCGGCCAATTCGTTCTAATTCTTGGTAGGCGTGCTTGAATCCTGGTGCAAACTCAGGAAGTTCTTCTACGCTCACATTATTATGGTATTCAGGCCCATCATAGGCAGGCTCAGGTTGTCCCACTTGCCAGAACTCCTTTAAATCTGCTGCCTCCATTCCTTTCGCATGCTCTTTACCAAACGAAGTGTAGCCGCGTTGTCCCGCGAGCCCCTCAATCTCGTAAGAAGATTTGACCGATTTTTCCAACGAGAAGAATGCTGCGGCTTTCTTGTAGAGCCCGTCTTGTACAGACTCCCCAAAACCGTGGTTCTTGATGGTTATAAAACCGATATCCGTGTAGGCAGCACCTAACTCTTTAACGAATTCAGCTCTTTCACTTTCAGTCCCTTGAGACCACTTTGCGAAATCTAGATTTGGAATTGTTGCCATATTCATAACAATAGGTTCTATCTAACAAAAATAACTCCCTTTTTTGAGCTAAATTCAATCCCTAGACCCATCAGACAGAAGTTATGAACGATGCCCAAGACAGGCAATTTTTAGAACATTTCATTCTAACGCGAGCCATAGAGGAGAAGATGCTCATCTATTTGCGGCAAGGTAAGATATCGAAATGGTTCGCCTCTTATGGCCAAGAGGCCCTGAGTGTGGCAGCCACACACGCCTTAGCGAAGGATGAATTTATGTGTACAATGCACCGGAATTTAGGTGCGTTTGTTGCTCGTGAAATACCACTGCAGCGACTCTTCGCGCAATTTCAGGGAAAAGAAGAGGGTTTTACAAAGGGACGCGATCGTAGCTTTCACTTTGGCTCTATGGACCACCATATCGTTGGTATGATTTCTCATTTAGGAGCTCAGTTAGGTGTTGCTTGTGGTTTAGCCTTGCGGGAAAAACTTCAAGGCACTGGAAAATGTGTTCTTGCATTTACCGGCGACGGGGCTACGTCTCAAGGTGATTTTCACGAGGCACTCAATGTGGCTGCCGTGTGGGATTTGCCTGTTGTCTTCGTTGTAGAGCGTAATTATTGGGGACTTAGTACCCCAGAGCACCAGCAGTTCATCTTTGAATCTTTTGAGCAGAAAGGACCTGGGTATGGCATAAAGACCATGAGCTTCAATGCCAATGATCTCGCCGAAGCTAAGGAGAACTTTACGCAGGCGACCGCCTATGCAAGGCAAGAAGGTAAGCCTATCTTATTGGAAGCGAACACCTTTAGGTTACGAGGGCATGAAGAGGCCAGTGGTACCAAGTACTACCCTGAAGGAATGATTGAAGCCCAGGAGAAAAAGGAGCCGATGGCCTTATTACGTGCTGCCCCGGAGCAATGGGGGATTACGGAAGATTGGATTGATGAAGCTTTGGTAAAAGCAAAGGATGCAGTCGATGAGGCCTTTCATTCTGCGTTGGAATTGCCCGATGTTTCGTACGATCAAAGGCAAAGCCTAAATGATGTCTATGCGCCGTCCCAGACACTACTAGATAACCCAACTGGCAGTCGAGAACTTCGATTTATAGATGCCATTCACGATGCCTTGGGCGAAGCAATGAGACAATGGCCTGAATTGGTCCTTATGGGTCAGGATATCGCAGATTATGGAGGGGTATTTAAAGCGACGGAAGGCTACACTGAGGAATTCGGCGAAGCACGCGTTCGCAATACGCCGTTATGTGAAAGTGCCATCGTCGGTACTTCCATGGGATACGCGATTGCTGGGGGTAAATCTATGATGGAGATGCAGTTTGCAGATTTTGTAACTACAGGCTTCAACCAGATCGTGAATAATCTAGCAAAGTTGCATTGGCGTTGGGGACAGCACGTGGATGTTGTTGTTCGTATGCCTACGGGTGCAGGTGTTGCAGCTGGGCCCTACCACAGCCAGAGTACAGAGGCTTGGTTTACTCATGTTCCCGGGCTGAAGGTAGTATACCCTGCATATCCCGCAGAAGCAAAAGCTTTGTTGCTCGCGTGTTTCAATGATCCAAATCCTATTATGTTCTTCGAACACAAGGCACTTTATAGAACTGTGAAAGAAGAGGTGCCAGCGGGTTTAACAAGTTTAGATCTTGGAAAAGCACATACGCAGTTGGAAGGATCAGATCTGACCATAGTTACCTATGGGATGGGTGTGCATTGGGCAATGGAATTGGCAGAGCGCCATGAATCCTCTATCGAGGTGATCAATCTTCGCACATTAGTACCGTTAGATTTTGAGGCTATCCGAAGCAGTATTACAAAAACATCACGCGTTGTTGTCCTTCAAGAGGATGTGTCTGTCGGAGGTTATGGAGAGCATATTGCCTCCCGCATTGCGAGAGAATGTTTTGAGCTGTTAGATGCACCCGTAGAATTGGTAAGTAGCGATGCCACTCCTGTACCGTTTGCAGCGACTTTAGAAGAAGGCTATTTGGCGAGTGCTCGACTAGAGGAGGTGGTGAATCGTACTCTGAAGTATTAAAGCTCCGTAGTAGGATATATTAAAAAAGAAAACCCCCAGCGCACGAGCGCTGGGGGTTTTTTAATTGAATTCTAATTCGTAGTAATTACTCTACGATGAATTTCTTAGTGCTTTGGTGTCCAGCAGAGCTTACAGTGTAGAAGTAGATACCTGGAGCGAATCCTGTTGCATCAATCTCTTCAATGTGACGACCTGCATCTAGACGACCTAGATCACGTACTTCAATAGTACGACCTGTGATGTCCATGATATTCATGGTAAATGCAGCTGCTTCAACGCTCTCGATAGCCACTTTAGTCAAACCGTTTGTAGGGTTCGGGTAGTTTTGGCTTACTGAGAAGTTTTGTGCTTCCATTTCTTCAATACCGATGTTGTTCGGGTAAGGAGAACCTAGGTAGTAGAAGTCGATCGGGCTCAATACAGAGAACGTACCGAAGTCTTCAATAGGAGCGTAAGTCATGTGCAACTGGTAAGAACCGTCACCGTTGTCAAACGCGTAGTCTGCAACGTTACCCCAAGTAGCATCACCGAATGTACCCATTACAGTCATTTGACCTTCCAATGAATCACCCAATACGTTGTACCCTTGACATCTCCAATCTGGGAAGTTGTTTTCAGTACCTGTAACGAATGAAGTATCACTCTCGAACCAGGAGAAGAACATCATCTCGCGGTCAGAACTCATAGAAATGTGTGGACGTGTAGCTTCTGTTACAGGACCGTTTGTTGGATCGAA
>DJCX01000084.1 GCA_002430755.1 Flavobacteriales bacterium UBA5939
ACCACCTGCGAAGTGCTCGCCTTTGAATTTATCCATGAAGATAGAAACAGCTGACATGTTACCAGCAGTCAAGTGCGATGTGTTGATCTCTACGTTAGAGAAGTTCAACAAACCGTTGTCGTGGTTGTATGAAGAGGTAGAATCGTCCAATTCGAAGTCTGAAGACTCAGAGAAGCCAAAGAAGAATAGGTTTTCTACATTACCCATTGCACCGTCACGGAAATCAGCGTACTCGCCGTTCATTCCCATCAAAGTACCATTTTTCAAAGTGAAAGAACCAGTTACAGAGCCTTCCGGACCGTCAATTTCAAGACCGTGGTCAGAATCGTCACCTGCTACATATACAAAGTTGTCGATAGTACCAGAGTATGCTTGGTCGATGTCAAATGCGTCGTCACCTTGAGCTGTAACACTTACGTTAGTCGCGTTCACAGAACCACCGAAGAATTCTACACCATCATCGATTGTGGCGAATACTTCGATGTTGTTAACAGTTGTACCGTTACCAACACCACCGAAAGTGATACCGTTGATTTCGTTACCGTCACCAATTAAGGTACCACCGTGACGTACACTTACGTAAGAAATAGTACCAGAATTATCAGCATCGTTAGAACCGCCGTAAACAGCCCATGGCTCGTTAGCAGGTAGACCTTCGATTAATGCTTCCGAAGCGTCTGCTGAGATGGTTGCATCACCAAGAATGATAAAACCTCCCCAAAGACCCTTGTCAGTTTCGTCAAGGTTAGAACCGTTGCGTTGACCAACATTGATGTTGTCAAGGACAGATGTCATAACGATCGGCTCGTCTGCAGTACCTTGCATGTCTACCATACCGCCCTTACCTACGATAAGAACTGATGCATTAGCACCATCACCTTCTTCACCTTTGATAATAGTTCCGGCCTCTACTGTTAGAGTTACACCTGCATCGACTACTACACGTCCTTCTAGAATGTAGATAGAGTCGGCGCTCCAAGTTTCATTTGCGGAAATCAAGCCTGATTTCGTTACCAATACTGATGGGTCAACGGGATCAGTACCGCCTCCGCCACCATTACATGCGGCAAGTAAAGTAGCAGCTGCCGCGAATGCCATGAGTTTGTTAAATTTCATCGTTGTGTCTATTTTATTTGTGACACTGCAAAAAAAGGCGACTATTGTTAACTCGTCGTTAAGGCGCTGTGAACCTTTGGTAAGACGTGATGAAAGAATTTTTAACGCAGTGTTACCGGATTGTTAAGCGCCAATTTTACCAGCAATCAAACTTAAAGCGTATCTGAAAACCACTTACTTTTACTTGAATAAACAATTGCACGATGAAAGCTACAGGCGCGAAAATACTCCTTGTTGATGACGAACCGGATATCCTAGAGATTGTAGGGTATAACTTAAAGAACGAAGGCTACCAGGTTTTTACTGCATCTAGCGGTAAAGAAGGTGTGGCGATCGCAAAAGAAGTAAAGCCAGATCTCATTTTATTGGACGTGATGATGCCAGAAATGGACGGTATCGAAGCTTGCGATCAAATTCGCAAAGTACCTACGCTTGAAGGCACCATCATTGCATTTTTAACAGCTCGCGGTGAGGATTACTCTCAGGTAGCAGGATTCGAAGCCGGAGCGGACGACTACATTACAAAACCGGTCAAACCAAAAGTGTTGACCTCCAGGTTGAAAGCATTGCTTCGCCGCAGACCTACTGCAGAACAAGAAGTGCCTGAACGTATGAGTCTAGGAGATTTAGTAATTGATCCAGAACGCTATCATATTGAGCTCGCAGGTAAAGTACTTGATCTTCCAAGAAAAGAATTTGAGCTATTGAGCTTACTTGCCTCAAAGCCAGGTAAAGTGTTTCCAAGAGAGGAAATTATGGACCGTATCTGGGGAACGGCGGTAATCGTTGGCGGTCGAACAATCGATGTCCACATTAGAAAACTTCGTGAAAAAATTGGCGACGATCGTATTAAAACGGTAAAAGGTGTTGGCTACAAATTCGAAGTCCAAGACTAATGAGGATAGGACGACTCATTCCAGTTTCAATACTCTTAACGTCAATAATAACACTAATAGGTTATTTATTTATTGAACTTAAACGTGCCTACCAAACTGTACCCGATGGGCTATGGCTTATAGCTTTTGCTCTTCTCGTTTTAGCCCTCATTTTGTTTACGATTTACACAAATATTACGCGTCGTGTACGTCGTATTCAGGAACGAATTGAAGAAAGTGGAATGGATTCCATTTCTAAAACTGATAGAACAATGACGCTCAATATGCTGGAGGTAGCTGTGAGTGAATGGACCGCCAAGCAAGCTCGGCTTGTAAAAGAGTTAGAAAGTCGTGAAGAGTTTCGCCGCGAGTATATGGGAAACGTGAGTCACGAGCTCAAAACACCTATCTTCAATATCCAGGGATATATTTTGACCTTATTAGACGGTGCATTGGACGATCCCAAAATCGCTTCTAAATTCTTAAAACGCGCCGCCAAATCAGTCGATCGTATGACTTCTCTGATTAAGGATATGGACGTCCTTTCTAAGGTAGAAACTGGCCAATACGATATCCGACTAGAGCCCGTACAGCTAAAATTACTCATAGAAGACACGTTACAGGGTGTAGAATCCTATGCTCGTAAGAACGACGCCAACATTAGCGTTGATTTTCAGGTTGATGAACGTACCAATGTTTTGTGTGATACTGCCCGTATAGAACAGGTATTGGATAATCTCATTGTTAACTCAATTAAGTATAGCGATGGAGAAAAAAAAGTGACCATTGCCATTACTGATATCGAAAACAAAGTTCAAATCTCAGTGAAAGACAACGGTTTTGGTATTCCTGAAAAGGACCTTGGCCGCATTTTCGAAAGATTCTATAGGGTAGATAAGGCAAGGACTAGAGACGCCGGTGGCTCAGGTTTAGGACTCTCCATTGTTAAGCACATTATCGATCGTCACAATCAAACCATTATGGTTCAATCGAAGGAAGGAGAAGGGACGACGTTTAAGTTTACTTTAGACAAGGCATAATCGTTTATAACCTCTTACTTGGGTGGTCTGCCTCTCACCTTATTCCCCGTATTTTTGAACTAAACCCAACTTATCGCCACTATGGAATGGAGTCCTGATTTGATGAAAAAACTTGAAGCGTTGCGCTCCAAAATCGAACAGACTGGTCAAGATTTTGAGACCTACGTCAACGGCTGGCAATTACAGCGTTTTCAGAACTATTGGGACTACATTCAGCTAGATACACTGCTGAGTCTGCAACGCCCGGTGACACAAGTTGAGGACGAACCTATTTTTATCATCTATCACCAGATTACGGAGTTGTATTTCAAACTTGCCCGCATTGAGATTGATGCTATCGCAAAAAATGAGGCCAATACGGTGGCCGATTTTACTGAGCGCATTCATCGAATTAACAGGTATTTCGGTGCGCTTAGAGGCAGCTTTGGTGTGATGGAGTTGGGGATGAAGAAAGAAGAATTCTTGGCTTTTAGAGATGCTCTCGCGCCGGCCTCGGGTTTTCAAAGTGTACAATACCGCATCATTGAGCTGGGTTGTGCCCCGCTCATAAACATTGTCAGTGAATCTCGCCGCAAGGAATTAGCGGATGCCTCTATTAAAGATCAGATGGAGGGGATTTATTGGAAAAATGGTGCAACAAGAGAAGATAATGGCAAACCGGCCTATACTGCTACCCAGTTCATGGACAAGTATTGGGACGATTTGCTCTTCACGGCAGAGGCCTACGAACATTGCAACATATGGGTTCGGTTCCAAGAATTAAAATCAAATGCTAGCGACGATGAGCGCAAGCAACTCGAAGATGCCTTACGCGCTTTGGATTTGAATATTAATGTGAATTGGCCCCTACAACATTATAAAACGGCCGTTCGTTACTTATCGAAGAAGCCAACCGATATTCCTGCAACAGGCGGTACCAACTGGCAGAAATACTTGCCGCCGCGTTTTCAACGCAGAATATTCTTCCCAGAACTGTGGACTGCTGAGCAGAAAGCTGAATGGGGAAAGAGTTGGGTGCACGAGGTGTTGGCAGAATTAGAATCGTAAGAATACATGAGTACAAAGAAGATTGCATGGGTGGCTGTAGCCTCCATTTTTCTTGTCATAATCATTGCAGTAATCACCTCTAACCCGGATGCTCCTGGTGTTTTAGCAGATGAGGAGCCTGTAGTTGAGGAGCCTACCTTTTATTTGACCCTGCCTGCGGATACTCTTCGTTTTGAATCGCATAAGATTGCCTCAGGAGAGAGTTTTGGCGCTTTGTTGGGTAAACGTGGGATTAGTACTGCCCAGATCTATAAAATTGCTGCTGCCGTAGAGGATGAATTCAATGTTCGTCGCATTCGTGCTGGGGTTGAGGTCCAATTCGCCACAGGCGACAGCTCACTTTTCCCGTCCTATTTCATCTACCCGGAAAGTAAATTCGAGTATTGGATCATTGGGATTAACGATTCTGTATTTGCCAAAAAAGTGGAGAAAGAGCGTGAGGTTCGTCGCCGAGAAATCAGCGGCACCATCGATGACGCCCTCTACTTAAGTGTGGGTCGTGCAGGTGGCACTCAGGCGCTGGCCATGTCTTTGGTAGAAGTTTATGCCTGGACCATTGATTTCTTCCGCCTGCAAAAGGGCGACGCCTTCTCAGTAATTTACGAAGAGGAGTATGTGGACGATACCACCTATGTTGGGCTAAAGCGCATTGTTGCGGCTAACCTTACCCACGTTGGCAATGATTTTTATGCCTTCCCGTACGAGAATGAATTGGGCTTTGACGATTACTACGATGAGGAAGGCCGCAGTTTACGCAAGACTTTCTTGCGTGCACCGCTCAACTTTACCCGCATTTCTTCGCGCTACAGCGGTCGTAGATTCCATCCGGTGCAAAAGCGTTGGAAGGCCCATCTAGGAACAGATTATGCCGCACCTACTGGCACACCAATTATGTCAACGGCAGACGGAGTTATCATTGCGGCGAAATACACCTCTGCAAATGGTAATTACGTCAAGGTTCGCCACAACAGCACTTATACGACCCAGTATTTGCATATGAGCAAGATCAAGCCCGGCATTAAAAACGGTGTACGCGTAAAGCAAGGGGATGTTATTGGTTACGTGGGTTCAACAGGATTAGCCACAGGGCCGCACGTGTGTTACCGCTTTTGGGTAAACGGCAAGCAAGTCGATCCGTACAAGCAAAAACTACCTGATGCAAAACCGCTGGAGTCCGATCGTATGGATGCCTACAAAAGCTACATGACTTCGCTCAAACAAGAGCTCGACGCG
>DJCX01000091.1 GCA_002430755.1 Flavobacteriales bacterium UBA5939
CACGGCATCGATGTGCTCCAAACATCGTTGAAATTTCGTCCTGAATTTCTCGACCGCCAAATCTTCCTCGAATCGGGCCAATTCTACAGCAATTCCGACATCCGAAGCACCTATAAAAACCTGAGTTCTTTAGGGCTGTTTCAAAATGTCCAGATGGATATCACCCCAAGCGATAGCGGGCTACGGGCGGCAATAAATCTCGTCCCTCTTCCCAAGCGTGCGGTGACTGCAGCATTGGAAGGACTTGGAAACAATGGTTCGCTCGGTCTTGGAGGAAACCTCAGCTGGGACAACAGAAATGTATTTAAAGGCGGCGAGCTCCTGCGCCTTTCGTTAGGGGGCTCACTGACCGACCAACGCAACAGCTCCAACAGCAGTTGGCTCATTGATGCTAGGGAGTTAAACCTCGGTCTATCGCTGGACTTTCCTACCCTGCTTTTGCCACCGAGTTGGCTACCTGCTCAAAGTCGAAAGTGGTCGCCGAAAACTAGCTTAAGTGCACGAACGTCGTACCAGTTTAGAGCCAATGAATTCAATAGACTCAACATCACCTCAGGGATAGAATATTCATGGCGTATAGGCAAAGCCTTCCACAGAGTAACTCCCTACAACCTCTCTTTGGTTCAGATTGACATCAACACCACCAACACTCCTTTCCTATTCTTAGGCTTTCAAGACCTGGTTTTTTCAGGGAGCAGCTATTCATTTAACGATTCCTGGCAGCACGGCAAGGACCGGTACTTCTTCGCCTTCGAAGCCGAAACCGGCGGACATCTTTTCTCAAACCTAGGAATCAATGAAATTGCCGGTATCCCCGTAGCCCCCTACATGAAGGGCTCCGTAGATTTTCGTTACTACCACCCGATGGTACGTGAGCGTGAATGGGCCTTTAGAGGTTTCTTTGGCCTTAGCGAAGCTTGGGGTACTTCAGGAAATTTTGTGCCATTCGAAAAATCCTTTTTTATGGGGGGCTCTAACGACCTCCGAGGGTGGACCGCCTACCATTTTGGCCCTGGAGCAACTTCAGAGACCACCTTACAGACCGAAGGCTTTTTCTCAGCCGCGCCCATCAAATTATTGAGCAGTGCCGAATACAGGTTTACCATTCAAGAAGCACTAAAGGGTGCCGTTTTCTTAGATGCCGGAAACATTTGGCTCTACAATAAAACCTACACTGGCACCCTTAATCAGGTGCAATTAGACGCTATTGATGCAGGTGTTTTTCGCCCCGCGACCTTCCTTTCTCAAATGGGGTTGAATACAGGGTTTGGATTGCGCTATGACCTAGAGTTTCTCATCGTACGTGCCGATCTAGGGCTTAAGCTCCATCATCCCGGGGCTGTAGGCCGCTCGAATTGGGTCATTTCCGACCCAGAATTACGCGATTTTAACCTCAATTTAGGCATCGGATATCCTTTCTAAAGGTTTGTTGTGAGGGATTGAAAAAACACATTATTTTAGCCGCTCACAAACACTTTAAAATTATGATGTCCATTGACAAGATCAGAGAGTTGCTAGGAGACCAAGCAGATACGTTGTTGAACCACACGTCTACTGCGATCACTAAGGATTCATTAGCTATCCTTCCTTCAAGTGACTTTGTCACGGAATCTTTCACAGAATCTAACCGCAGTATCCAAGTGATGAACTCACTACAGCGTTTGTACGGCACAGGTCGTTTGGCAAACACAGGATACTTGAGCATCCTACCTATTGACCAAGGTATCGAGCACAGTGCTGGTGCATCTTTCGCACCAAACCCAATGTTCTTCGATCCAGAGAACATCGTAAAGATGGCGGTTGATGCAGGTTGTAACGCGGTTGCTTCTACATACGGTGTTTTGGCTACAGTAGCTCGCAAGTGGGCACACAAAATTCCTTTCGTAGTTAAAATCAACCACAACGAATTCCTTTCTTCTCCAAACTCTTTCTACCAGAGTCCTTACGGTACGGTAGAAGAAGCTTGGAACATGGGTGCATGTGCAGTAGGTGCTACCATCTACTTTGGTCACGAGCAAAGCCGTGAAATGATCGAGCAGGTTGCTATGGCATTCGAAAGAGCACACGAGCTAGGTATGGCGACTATCCTATGGTGTTACACGCGTAACAACGACTTCAAAGTAGACGGTGTAGATTACCACACTTCTGCAGATTTGTCTTCACAAGCGATCCACCTAGGGGTAACCATTCAAGCAGATATTATCAAGCAGAAGTTGCCAACCAACAACGGTGGGTACAATGCTACTGGTCACGGTAAGACACACCCTAAAGTGTACTCTGAATTGACTACAGATAACCCAATTGATTTGACGCGTTACCAAGTACTGAACAGCTACAACGGTCGTATCGGTGTAATTAACTCTGGTGGTGCTTCTACCGGTAATGACGCTGACGATTTGAAAGAAGCTGTAGCTACTGCAGTAATTAACAAGCGTGCTGGTGGTCAAGGTTTGATCCTTGGTCGTAAAGCATTCCAGAAGCCTTACGGTGACGGTATCGCGCTACTTCACGCAGTACAGGACGTTTACTTGAACGACGATATCACTATCGCTTAATAACACAGTTGAGCGAAATCTTACAAGAGGGCATTCATCTAGTAGATGAGTGCCCTTTTTCACTACATTAGCTTTCTGATTCGTAATAAATTTCCCCTATGGGTTGGTTTAAAAGAACTACCGCTGGTATTACCACGGAAACAAAGGACAAAAAAGAAACACCCGATGGCCTGTGGCACAAGTGTCCAAAATGTAAGGTCATCGTTAGTGTCGACGATCATGCTGCAGACCTTTGGACATGTAGCAATTGTGGTCACCACGATAGAGTGAACGCCAAGGAATATTTCTCCATACTTTTTGACAATGGTGAATTCACCGAGCTAGATGCCGATATGGTGTCGAAAGACCCGCTCAAATTCGAAGATACGAAGCCATATAAGGACCGCTTGAAAGGCGGAAAAAAGAAAAGCGGTTTGAAAGACGCCCTAACCTCTGGGTACGGGATGATGAACGGCCGTGAAATCGTTGTTGCCTGTATGAACTTCAACTTCATTGG
>DJCX01000108.1 GCA_002430755.1 Flavobacteriales bacterium UBA5939
GTTCACTGTCCTATGGAATTGAGCACCTACTTCCGTATCAATGAAGCAGGTACTGGTCAGTTTGAGCGCACCCTTTTGGTAGCCGATGAAGGTTCTTATGTAAGTTACCTCGAAGGTTGTACAGCGCCTTCTCGCGATGAAAACCAGTTGCACGCCGCAGTGGTTGAGCTTGTTGCTATGGACGATGCCGAAATCAAATACAGCACCGTACAAAACTGGTTCCCTGGCGATGCCGAAGGAAAAGGTGGTGTCTTCAACTTTGTAACCAAGCGGGGTATCTGTGAGCGCAATGCAAAGATCAGTTGGACCCAAGTTGAAACTGGTTCTGCAGTGACTTGGAAATACCCGTCGTGTATCCTCAAAGGTGATAATAGTGTAGGCGAATTCTACAGCGTTGCCGTAACGAACAAATTCCAGCAAGCCGATACCGGAACCAAGATGATTCACTTGGGCAAAAACACCAAGAGTACGATCATCTCTAAAGGTATCAGTGCCGGCAAGAGCCACAATAGCTACAGAGGTCTTGTTCGCGTTGGAGCTCGTGCTGAAAATGCCCGAAACTTCAGCCAGTGTGATTCGCTGCTGATGGGCGACCAATGTGGCGCACACACCTTCCCATACATCGAGGCGCAACACCCAAGTGCGCAGATTGAGCACGAGGCAACCACCTCGAAGATTGGTGAGGATCAGATTTTCTACTGTAACCAAAGAGGAATTGGAACGGAAGAAGCTATTGCCCTAATCGTAAATGGGTACTGTAAAGAAGTATTGAACCAGCTTCCCATGGAGTTTGCCGTGGAAGCACAAAAACTATTGGAAGTCTCTCTAGAAGGCTCGGTAGGATAAGCCATGATTAAAATCAAAGATTTACAAGCACGCGTTGAGGAAAAGGAAATTCTCCGCGGCATTAATTTAGAAATCAACCCGGGTGAAGTTCACGCCATCATGGGACCAAATGGTTCGGGTAAAAGTACTTTGAGTAGCGTCATCGCTGGTCGTGAGGATTACGAAGTAACCGGTGGTGCTATCTACTTTGAAGGCGAAGACCTGTTGGACCTCGACCCGGAAGAGCGCGCACACAAAGGAATCTTCCTAAGCTTCCAGTACCCTGTTGAAATTCCAGGTGTCACGGTGAGCAACTTCATCAAAACAGCCATCAACGAGAGCCGTAAGGGCCGCGGTGAAGAGCCGATGGAGGCGAGAGAGATGTTGGCAAAGATGCGCGAGAAGACTGCGCTTCTAGAGATGGATAAGAGCTACCTCAGTCGCAGCTTGAACGAAGGTTTCTCCGGTGGTGAGAAAAAGCGCAATGAGATTTTTCAAATGGCGATGCTGGAACCAAAATTGGCCATCCTTGATGAGACCGATTCTGGTTTGGATATTGATGCCCTTCGCATTGTAGCCAACGGAGTCAACAAACTGCGCAGCGAAGACAATGCGGTCGTAGTTATTACCCACTACCAGCGTCTGTTGGATTACATCGAGCCAGATTTTGTACACGTGTTGTACAACGGTAAGATTGTGAAGAGCGGCGATAAGAATTTGGCCCTCGAACTAGAAGCAAAAGGATACGACTGGATCAAGGCAGAAAACGCATGACAGATTTAGCACAGGATTTACTCTCTTCATTCGTTGTTGCCGAAGCCGGCTTGAACGGAGCCAAGAATTTGGGCGTGGTCAACATGCGCAAAGAAGCATTGGACCGTTTTGAAGCTGCCGGATTCCCAACTACGCGTGACGAGGAGTGGAAATACACCAACCTCAAGCCCGTATTGAAGCACGACTACAAGATCATGCTTAAGAGCGAGAGTGCGGTTTCGTTTGGAGACATCAAACAATACCTTCTCAGCGATCTAGATACCTACAAATTGGTATTCATCAACGGTAAGTACAGCTCTTGGTTGAGCGAATCGACCCACCAGAGCTACGACATTTGCACCTTTGCTGCAGCCTTAAACAAATACCCGGACGTTCTTGCCGAGTACCTGGGCAAAGCTGCTCCTGCTGGGGAAACGTTTGTAGACCTCAACACGGCATTTGCCGACGACGGGGCGTATATCCGAGTAAAAGCAAATCAAACGGTAGACAAGCCGATCGAGATTCTTTACATCACCACGGATGAGAACGGCACTTCATTCTCGCAGAACCGCAACCTCATTATTGTCGAGCAAAACGCGGAGGTACAGATTCTAGAGCGTCACCAGAATCTTGGCAATACTGAGAGCTTTACAAACTTTGTGAGTGAGGTATTTGCTGCTCGTGATGCCAGAGTGAGCTACTACAAAGTGCAGAACGATAGCGACAAGGCTTCCTTGGTAGACAACACCCATGTGAAGCAAGCGACCGGCTCGAACGTGCATGTAGGCACGTATAGTTTCGGAGGAAAATTGGTCCGTAATAACCTGCACTTCTACTCTGGTGGAGAACACGCTGAAAGTCATATGGACGGCATCACTATTATCGGTGACGGCCAAACTGTTGACCACCATACCTTGGTAGATCACCAAGAGCCTAATTGCTACAGCCGTGAGTTGTACAAGGGCATCTACCTCGGCAAGAGTCACGGTGTCTTTAATGGAAAGGTTTTGGTGCGCCAAAAGGCACAGAAGACCAATGCCTTCCAACAGAACGACAATATTCTATTGAGCGATAAAGCAAAGGTGGACACAAAACCTCAATTGGAGATTTTTGCAGATGATGTGCGTTGTTCACACGGTTGTACCGTAGGACAATTGGACAAAAATGCATTGTTCTACTTGCGTTCTCGAGGTATTCCAAAGCGTGAAGCGCAAGGATTGATGACCTATGCATTCGCCTCAGACGCACTTGAATATATTAAGATCCCTCAGTTAGAGAAGCGCCTGAACGGCGTTATCGCTGAAAAGCTCGGCATCAACTTAGAGTTCGCACTATAATGAGCTATGATGTCCAAAGCATACGCCAGCAATTTCCCATCCTGAATCAACAGATTCACGGAAGGCCGTTGGTGTATTTGGACAATGCTGCCACTGCGCAGAAGCCCATGGCCGTCATCGATGCCATTTCAGATTATTACCTGAACTACAATGCCAATGTACACCGCGGTGTGCACACATTGAGCCAGCGCGCTACCGATGCGATGGAAGCCGTTCGTGAAGATGTACGTGCACACATTAATGCAGCGGAAACAGCTGAAATCATCTTTACACGAGGCATTACCGATAGCATCAATACCATAGCCTTTGGTATGGGAGCACTCGTCAGTAAAGGGCAAAATATCGTAATCACAGCCGTTGAGCACCACAGCAATATTGTGCCTTGGCAAATGCTGTGTCAGCGCACGGGTGCAGAGCTTCGTCACTTGCCGATGAACGAGCACGGTGAGGTCGTTTTGGACGGTATTGAAGATATTATTGACGAGCATACCGCCATGGTTGCGTTCAATCACATCTCTAATGCACTCGGGACGATTAATCCTGTGGAGGCCATTTTGGAGCGTGCCCAAAAAGTGGGCGCTTGGACCTTGGTGGACGGTGCACAAAGTGGACCACATGCCAAAGTTGATGTTCGCGCTTGGGACGTTGACTTCTTTACACTTAGCAGTCATAAAATGTACGGTCCTACAGGACTGGGCGTGCTTTACGGCAAACGTGAAAGACTAGAAGCCCTTCCTCCTTATCAAGGTGGTGGTGAAATGATTGCCACAGTGACTCTTGAAGAAAGCACCTATGCGGGACTGCCGCATAAATTTGAAGCAGGCACACCCCATATCGAAGGAATTATTGGCTTTGGGGCTGCGCTGAAATACATCAACGAAGTAGGGATTGAAGCAATCGCAGCCCATGAGAAAGAACTACTCGAATATGCAACGAAGGAGTGTTCACAGATTGAAGGGTTCAGAGTCATTGGTGATGCCAAGAACAAGGCCAGCGTGCTGAGCTTTGTCGTCGACGGAACACACCCGTATGATTTGGGGGTGTTGTTAGATCAACAAGGTGTAGCGGTGCGTACTGGACAACATTGTACGCAACCCATCATGGACGCCTTTTGTATTGACGGAACGGCAAGAGCGAGTTTTGCGATGTACAATACCAAAGAAGAAATTGACCTGTTCAAGGCTGCCCTTGAGAAGGCCGTAACGATGCTGCGCTAATGGCAACGATTAAAGAAAGACAAGACGTATTGGTCGAGGAATTTGAATTCTTCGACGAATGGATGGACAAATACAACCACATCATTGAGATGGGGAAGAGTCTTAATGCCTTACCGGAAGAAAAGAAGAACGATGATCTTTTGGTACAAGGCTGCCAAAGCAAGGTGTGGTTGCATGCAGAAAAGAGTGGTGAAAACGTGAGGTTTCAAGCAGATGCCGACGCCATTATCGCGAAGGGTATCGTCGCCATGTTGATTGATGTTTTTGATAATCAGCCTGCGAAAGAAGTGGCTGCTGCTGACCTCGGGTTCTTGGAAGAGATTGGATTGAAAGACCATCTCAGCCCGACAAGAGCAAACGGTCTGATGAGCATGATCAAACAAATGAAATTTTACGCCTTGGCTTTTGCCGGGTAATACACAAGTGCCATGAGTGAAGAGTTGACGCACAGCGAAATGCAAAAGATTGGAGAGGAGGTCGTAGGAGTTCTTTGTACCATCTTTGATCCTGAAATTCCTGTAGATATATACCAGTTAGGGTTGATTTACGATGTGAAGGTCAGTACAGAGCGTGATGTTCATATTTTGATGACGTTGACCTCGCCGAATTGTCCCGTAGCAGAAAGCTTACCGCAAGAAGTAAAGGAGAAATCAAGAGCTCTGGACAGCGTAAACGATGTTGAAGTAGAAATCACTTTCGACCCGCCGTGGGACAAGAGTATGATGAGCGAAGAGGCGAAACTCGAGCTCGGCATGCTTTAATTGCCCTGATTCTTTAAAATTTTCCCAAAACGAGAACCTTCTAACGCTTAATCCGTTAAGGATGACGTTACTTTGTTGCTCGTTACTCAAAAAATCGAGCAATTTTTTGTGAATTAGAAAAATATCCGCCAAATGAAAATTGGAATAGACGCCATTTCATACTACGTACCTAGCCACTACCTCCCTATTGAAGCACTTGCGAATGCAAGAAACATTGAATATGCCAAGCTAAACAAAGGCTTGGGTCTGACTTCTATGTCCTTCCCAGACGTCGACGAAGATGCTGCCTCCATGGGAGCGAATGCCGTTCTCGACATGTTCCAAAGAGAATCTCTTCATCCAGCAACAGTGGGTAGAATGTACCTCGGTACAGAAAGTGCTTTGGACAGCGCCAAACCCACCGCTACCTATATTCTAGACTTAGTAGAAAAGGAATTGGCTGGCGAGCACGGAGAGCGTTGTTTGAAAAACGTGGATGCTGTTGATATGACCTTCGCGTGTATCGGAGCAGTAGATGCGTTAGAGAATGCATGCCTATATGTGCAGCAAAACCCAGAAAAGAAAGCCATTATTATCGCGGCCGATTTGGCCAAATATGACCTAGGTTCAACCGGAGAATACACCCAAGGCGCCGGTGCTGTGGCATTGCTCGTGGGTGTAGATCCAGCGATTGTCGCATTGGATGCCGAAATCGGCGTAGCCACTAAAGGAGAGCGTGATTTCTTCAAACCACGTAGAACACATACTAAAGCCTCGGTTCTCGTACAGGCAGCTTCTTTGTTAGGGGTTGAATTGAGTGAAGAAGAAGCTGCTGCTAAGCTTGTAGAGGCAGAAGGGTTCTGGGGTGGAAACAGCATGATCCGCAGTTATGTTGAAGAACCGGTTTTTGACGGTCAATACAGCAACGGTGCTTATGTTGGTCGTATCCAAGAGGCACTCGCTCACTTTGAAAGCAAGGTGGACCTAAATCCTGCCTTGGATTGGGACCGCGTAGTGATGCACTTGCCTTATGCATTCCAAGGGCGCCGTATGCTGGTGAATTTCTACCTGGATTGGATGAACGCTAACGGAAAATGGAACGAAGTAGTTACTGCTATGGGCGGCGACAAACCAGCGGATAAAGACGAGGCGAAAGCTTGGGTAAAAGCATTTAGTAAGAG
>DJCX01000122.1:0-1624 GCA_002430755.1 Flavobacteriales bacterium UBA5939
GTCATTCGTGAAGGAGAGATTCAAGCAATGAGTGCAGGGACTGGCATTTTTCACAGTGAATACAACGCGAGTAAATCGGACGAGGTGAAATTCCTTCAAATTTGGATTTTCCCAAGAGAAAAGGATGTTGCTCCACGCTACGATCAAATCGTATTACCAGACCTTTCAAAAGCCAATACCTTACATCAAGTGCTCAGTCCAAATCCAGATGATGCAGGAATTTGGGTACACCAAGACGCTTGGTTCAATATGGGAACTTTCGACAACGGCGCTTCACAGTCTTACGATATAAAGCGCTCCAGCAATGGTGTATACGCCTTCATTATCGACGGCTCTTTTGAAATTGAAGGTCAAAAACTGAATAAACGAGATGCTCTAGGACTCTGGGAGACAGATACTATCCAAATCAAAAGTTTAGAAGCAGGAAGTCGATTGTTACTGATTGACGTTCCTATGAATTTTAGCTAATGCTCCAAACCCCTATCAAATTTGTGGCATTCAATACCAATGAGCAGATTCTCCGGATTCTCGTGCGCATCCTAAAACGCGGAGCATCCTGGGAGTGCTCGGGTATAGCTCAAATTGAACAGGTACAAAGTGCTTTAGAAGGCAAGCCGGATGTATTAGTCATCGGCGTTGGTGGACAGGAGCAATACGTGGCGCAGTGGACAAACTATTGCGAAGCACAGGGCATTCATATCATTCACCATTACGGTGGAGGCAGTGGATTGCTGTTTAATAGCATCCAAGCTTACCTTGATCAAAAAGAACAATCGTCGTAGAAAGGCGTTAACTTTGCAAACGCAAACCCGATCGTCATGAAAGAGCCAATTAAAGGATTTTCTAAACTCAGCAAAGCTGCTAAGCTGGAATGGCTGACGCAGAACAACTTCGAAAATCCAGAAGCAACCCTCGAACTTTTCCAAAGTTATTGGCACAACGATGAAAGCGTGCAGAAGAAGCACGACGATTTCATCGAAAACACCATGACGAATTATTACATGCCGTTCGGTGTAGCTCCTAACTTCCAAATCAACGGTAAACTCTACACCTTACCCATGGCGATAGAGGAAAGCTCAGTGGTTGCTGCCGCAGCGAAAAGCGCGAGCTACTGGATGGCCCGCGGCGGGTTTAAAACCGAGGTAGTGAGCACAGAAAAAATTGGCCACGTCCATTTCATGTATGAAGGTGATGCCTCGCCACTATTTAATGAGTTCAATGTCTTAGAAGAACAACTTCGCGCTGCAACAAAGGAGCTCACTGCCAATATGGAAGCCCGTGGTGGTGGAATTACCGCTATCACTTTGGTCGATAAAACGGCTGATCTTGACCACTATTACCAAATCGAAGTTTGTTTCGAAACTTGTGATTCAATGGGGGCCAATTTTATCAATTCGAACCTCGAAGAAATGGCCAAAAGCTTGGAAGCCTTCACAGCGGCTCACCAAGACCTCAACGAAGACAAACTAGAGGTGGTTATGCGTATCCTTAGCAATTACACTCCTAAGTGTATCGTTCGTGCCTCTGTAAGCTGTCCTGTTAGTGATTTAGCAAGTGAAGGCACCACAGGCGAGGATTTTGCCCGCAAATTCAAACGTGCCATTGATATCGCCAACGCGGAGCC
>DJCX01000122.1:2009-2790 GCA_002430755.1 Flavobacteriales bacterium UBA5939
GTTGAGGCAGCCTGTCACACCTATGCTTCTAAATCCGGTCAATACCGCAGTCTAACCCACTGTAGTGTAGAAAACGATACGTTCACCTACTGGATCGAAATTCCACTAGCCCTCGGAGTTGTTGGTGGTTTGACCAAATTGCACCCCTTGGTAGTCAAAGCACTCGAGATGTTGGGCAAGCCAAATGCAGAGGAATTGATGGGGATTGTTGCCGTCAGTGGCCTAGCGCAAAACTTCGCTGCACTCCGAGCCTTGGTGACTACTGGCATTCAAAAAGGGCACATGAAGATGCACCTGATGAACATCTTAAACCAACTTGAAGCCACGCCTGAAGAGAAGGTTATTGTGGCCAATTACTTCAAAGATAAGGTCCCCCATCACCGCGAAGTTGTGAATTACTTCTGTAATTTGCGTGGAGTCCCAGTACCAAAGGTTGGTGGCTAAAGAAACCATGCTGAATTACCGCGCAAACGGAAAGCTTTTACTTACTTCTGAATACGCCATAACACAAGGCGCAAAGGGTCTCGCTATTCCTACAACTAAGGGGCAAACTTTACAAGTAGATTCGGAATCTAGTGATGAAGCCATTGTATGGGAATCTATAGCCCACGATGGTACCACATGGTTTTCTGCCCGCTTAATGCCTAGTACTCTTGAAATCATTGAAAGCACTAATGCTGATGTAGCAGCTCGATTGGTACAAAACCTTCAGGTTGTATTACAAAATACAGATCTGCTTGATCAGGCTCAGCGATTTACCACCCAATTGGAGTTTCCTAAC
>DJCX01000087.1 GCA_002430755.1 Flavobacteriales bacterium UBA5939
GTTTTTGTATCCGCCATACGGTCGCGTTCGCTGCGCGCTGCAGCCTTGGCTTGGTAGGCTTCTACGGCCTCCCGTTGGTCGGCCGTGGTAATTTTCTGAACCAATTCATGCTCTGGCGCCAAAGTCACAAACGTGGCACCGAACAAGGTATCTGGACGCGTTGAGAAGACCTCAATCTGTCCCTCGTACCCATCAATATCAAAGAAGATGGCAGCACCTACAGATTTTCCTATCCAGTTGCGCTGTGTCTCCTTAAGTGAGGTGCTCCAATCAATGCGGTTCAACCCTTCGAGCAGACGATCTGCGAAGGCGGTGATGCGCATTGACCATTGCATCATTTTCTTCTGTACTACGGGGTGTCCACCTCGCTCACTCAAGCCATCTTTTACCTCGTCATTCGCCAATACGGTACCCAGGGCAGGACACCAATTCACGTTGCTTTCGCTGCGGTAGGCCAAACGATAGTTTAGTAAGGTTTCTGCTTGTGCGGCTTCGTCCATTCCTGCCCACTCTTCGGCACTGAAGTTCATTTCTTCCGTCTGTGCAGCGTTCAGTCCTTCGGTGCCGTGCGCAGCAAAGTGTGCTACAAGTGTATCAATATGACGGCTTCCTCCTTCATTGTGGTCGTACCACGCATCAAAGAGTTGGATGAAGATCCACTGGGTCCATTTGTAGTAGGAAGGATCCGTGGTCTTGAATTCACGCGACCAATCCAAGCCGAAACCGATATTGTCGAGCTGTTGGCGGTAGCGTGCGGTATTTATTTCCGTCGTTTTCTCTGGATGTTGACCCGTTTGGATGGCATATTGTTCTGCCGGTAATCCAAAGGCATCATAGCCCATCGGGTGCAGGACGTTAAAGCCCTTTTGCTTCTTGTAACGACCATAAATGTCAGAGGCGATGTAGCCCAGCGGGTGACCTACGTGCAGACCCGCACCCGATGGGTACGGGAACATGTCCAAAACATAAAATTTTGGCTTGTCCTGTGAATTTGATGCATGGTAGGTGCCTTCAGCAGCCCATTTGCCCTGCCATTTCTTGTCAATTTCCTGATGATTGTACTCCATGTCGTTAAAGAAGTGTTGAACACGCGCGAAATTAGTGAATGATGGGGCAGGAATTACTATTTTCGCTTCAATGAGTTCCAAAGAGCAAAAATTTACCGCCTCTCGAGTGCGTTCTTCCTACCTCAGTGTAGTAGTGTCCATGACCCTTGTCCTATTTGTTTTGGGCCTTTTGGGCACCTTAATGTTGAGCGCCAGTGACTTATCAAAAGCTGTACGCGAGAATTTCACCTTCACCTTGGTCTTGGAAGAGTCTATTCCCGAGGCGGATTTGAAGACATTATTGAAAACGCAACAGTTGGCACCGTACGCGAAAAGTGCGCGGTTGGTGACAAAAGAAGCGGCTGCGGAGAGTCTTGAGGCCGCATTAGGAGAGGATTTCGTTGATTTTCTTGGATACAACCCATTGAGTAATACCATTGATATCAATCTGCAGGCCAATGTGGTTGCAGCGGGTGATCTAGACGCACTCAAAGCGCAGATGATGGAAGAAGAATACGTCAAAGATGTTTTGTACGACCGCGATTTAGTGGCCTTGGTCAACGACAACATAGAGAAGATCTCATTCGTCCTTCTTGGAGCGTCAGCCGTTCTTTTGGCGATCGCCTTGGCTTTGATCAACAGTAGCATTCGACTTACTATTTATTCCAAAAGATTTTTGCTTAAAACGATGCAACTCGTTGGCGCTACAAGCACATTCATTCGTCGACCGTACATTTTAAATGCCTTAATACTAGGTACAATTAGCACGGCGCTTTCGTTGGGCTTATTGGCCGGTGCGGGCTACCTTAGTGCAGCATACTTCCCTGGATTGGAGCAACTCTTTGCCGTGGAAGTGCTCGTTTCTGTCGGCGCAGCATTATTGGCAATAGGTCTTGTTGTTCCAGGAGTGAGCACAGCTTTTGCCATTCGCAGATATTTAAAATTGAGAACAAACGAATTATACTTTTAAGATGGATAACAAAGAAACTTTCCTTTTTGACCGCCGTAAGTACACGGTTTTGATTGCAGGACTCATTATGTTGGCCGTAGGCTTTGGTTTAATGCTCGGCGGTGGTTCTGAGAACCCGGCAGAGTTTAATCCAGAGATTTTTGGTGCCCAACGTGTGGGTATTGCACCTTGGTTCCTATTCATCGGTTTGCTTTTGCCGATTGTGGCCATCATGATGCCTAAGAAAGACGCTTAACTCGTCACCAATGACTCCCATCCAAGCCTTGTTTTTAGGTCTTATCCAAGGCCTCACTGAATTCTTACCGGTAAGCTCATCCGGTCACCTCGAAATTGGCAAAGCCTTGTTTGGCTTAGACCTTTCCGGTAAAGAAAGTCTCACCTTCGACGTCGTAGTGCATGCCGGTACAGCGTTGAGTACGATTGTTGTATTTCGCAAAGACATTGGTAAAATCGTCAACGGATTACTGAAGTTTTCTTGGAATGACGAGACAAAATTTGCGCTCTTTATTCTGATTTCTATGGTGCCTGCAGGTATCATAGGATTAGCTTTTGAGGAACAGATAAGTGCCTTATTTGAAGGTCAGCTCTTGCTCATTGGTGCGACATTGACCATTACGGGTTTACTGCTCTTCATGGCAGATCGCGCACGAGACACCAACAAAGAACTCAACTGGGTCGATGCTTTAATCGTCGGTTTGGCTCAAGCCGTAGCCATCTTACCGGGTATTTCGCGCAGTGGCTCGACCATTGCAACTTCCGTGATTTTAGGAATAGATCGCGCAAAGGCCGCTAGGTTCTCTTTCCTAATGGTATTGCCTATCATTCTAGGTAAAGCCTTGCTCGATGCCAAGGACATCGTCTCAGGAGAAGCGATGGGCACAGAGGTGGGCGCATTCCCACTTGCACTTGGATTGTTGGCTGCATTCTTCAGTGGAATAGTAGCTTGTAACTGGATGATTGCCTTGGTAAAACGCAGTCAACTGAAGTATTTCTCCTTCTACTGTTTTGCAGTGGCACTCATCGTTATGGTGAGCCAATTCTTCTAGAATCCACCAATGACAGCGGATGAAATCAAAGCGGGCCAGGTACTCTTGGTAGACAAACCTCTGGAGTGGACCAGTTTTCAGGCCGTTGCCAAGATTCGATACACCCTTCAAAAAGAATTGGGTTTGAAAAAACTCAAGGTTGGTCATGCCGGTACTTTAGATCCGCTGGCCACGGGGCTTCTAATTATTTGCGTAGGGAAGAAGACCAAAGAAATAAGCGCCTACATGGGTCAACGCAAAGAGTATGTGGCACAAATCACTTTCGGCGGCACTACGCCTTCCTATGATTTAGAAAGTGAGATAGACGCCACATTTCCTACGGCGCATATCGATCGGGCAGCTATTGAAGCTGTTCTTCCACAGTTTACAGGCGATATCCAACAATACCCGCCCATATTTTCAGCAATTAAGCAGGGCGGTGTTCGTATCTACGAGAAAGCGCGTGCCGGAGAGGAGGTCATAGTGGAGCCGCGGAGCATCACTATCCATGAACTAGACATCTTGTCTTTTGAGAACAATGTACTCTCTCTACGGGTGCTTTGCGGCAAGGGAACATATATCCGCTCTTTAGCACACGATCTGGGCAAGGACCTTAATTCAGGTGCGCATCTCAGCGGATTGCGTCGAACAAAAATCGGGTCTTTCGAGGCCGATGGCGCGAAAGACCCGATACAATGGTCTGAATATTTTAAAGAAGTCCTCGAGCGTTAGTCGAGGTATTTACTCTTCCAGAGATTGGCATTGAAATTCTTCATGCGGCTGAAGCCGTAAAGTGCTGTCATTGCCCCTGTAGAGAATACCATCCAGAAGAAGAAGATCACGCGAATGTGCAAAATGGTACCGGTGTCCTTCGGGCCTCTCATTAGGTTCTCTGGGAACAG
>DJCX01000040.1 GCA_002430755.1 Flavobacteriales bacterium UBA5939
TTCAAATGGACGTTTGCCAACGACTTCAGAATGAACCCTGGACTTTTACAGGCAGTCCGATTTGGTATTGTCTTGTTTGTGATTTTCGGATTCACAGGCTTTATCATGGGAGCCAACCGGTCCCATACGGTCGGTGCCCCTGATGGTGGACCAGGCGTATTTTTATTGAATTGGTCGCTTACTTACGGAGACATCAGAATTTCACATTTCTTCGGACTCCATGCGCTACAAATCCTTCCATTAATGGCAAGTCTTTTTAAACTGCGTGCAAGAAGCAGCTTCGTAATGTCGGTGCTTTATGGTATTGCATGTGCAGGCCTATTATATCTTGCGCTTTCAGGTAAACCTCCTTATTAAAATGAACATTAGCGCCCAGATCCAATTCATTCCACTCCACGCTACCGAGCCTATGGCACAGGTTGACACTGCGATTGAACTTATCGAAAATTCAGGCCTTACCTACGAAGTGGGGCCGTTTGGAACTAGCGTGGAAGGACCGAAAATTCAGGTACAAAGCTTAATCGACCAACTACTTTCACTCAACACCTGCGAGGAATTTTTACTGAACGTTCAATACCACATAGGCGAGAACAGATTATCTAATGAGGAAAAGGTCGCAAAGTTCAGATAGATAGCATTTTCAGTGGCGTTTTGAGTAGTATATTTGCGGCCGACATTCGGAACACTCATTAAAACACCACATATGTCTAAGATTCTTTACACGAAGACTGACGAAGCTCCAGCATTAGCTACTTACAGCTTCCTTCCTATCGTTAAAGCGTTCACTTCAAAAGCCGGTATTGAAGTTGAAACAAGAGATATCTCGCTCGCAGGACGCATTCTAGCGAATTTCCCTGACTTCTTATCAGAAGAGCAACGCATCGCAGATGCTTTGGCCGAGCTTGGTGATCTAGCCAAAACTCCTGAAGCAAATATTATCAAGCTTCCTAACATTAGTGCGTCTATCCCGCAGCTAAAAGCTGCTATCGCTGAACTCCAAGCTGCAGGCTTTGCCCTTCCTAATTATCCGGAAGAGCCAGCAACTGAAGAAGAGAAGGCCATCAAAGGTCGTTACGACAAAATCAAAGGTTCTGCTGTAAACCCAGTACTACGCGAGGGAAACAGCGACCGTCGTGCACCAAAAGCTGTTAAAAATTACGCACGAAAACACCCACATTCCATGGGTGCTTGGACTTCTGATAGCAAAGCACACGTAAGCAGCATGCCAGAAGGTGATTTCTACGGTTCAGAGGTAAGTACAACCGTACCAGCCGCTACATCTGCAGATATCGTATTCACTTCTGCCTCAGGAGAGAAAACCACTTTAAAATCAGGCATCGCCCTTCAAGCTGGTGAGATCATCGATGCGGCTCGTATGAACATGGGTGCACTCAAAGCATTTTTGGCAGAGCAAGTTGCAGAAGCCAAAGAGCAAGGCGTATTGTTCTCTTTACATATGAAGGCAACTATGATGAAAGTGAGTGATCCTATCATCTTTGGTGCTTGTGTTGAAGTATTCTTCGCTGACGTGTTTGAGAAATACGCTACAGAATTCGCTGACTTAGGTGTTGATGTACGTAACGGTCTAGGCGATGTATACGCGAAGATTACCAATCTCGATGACGCAAAGCGCACAGAAATTGAAGCTGCATTAGCAACAGCTATTGAAAATGGCCCAGACCTAGCTATGGTTAATAGCGATAAAGGCATTACCAACCTGCACGTGCCGTCTGATGTCATTATTGATGCATCTATGCCAGCAATGATCCGTACTTCAGGTCAAATGTGGGATAAAGACGGAAAGCCAAGAGACGCGAAAGCTGTCATTCCTGACCGCTCCTACTCTAGTATCTACCAAGCGACTATTGATTTCTGTAAGGAAAATGGCGCGCTCGACCCGACTACTATGGGTAGTGTAAGTAACGTAGGTCTTATGGCACAAAAGGCTGAAGAATACGGTTCTCACGATAAAACTTTCCAGCTCAACGAAGCAGGAACAGTGGAAGTCATCGCTGATGGCGCTGCTCTTCTTACACAATCTGTAGAAGCTGGTGATATTTTCCGCATGTGTCAAGTGAAAGATGCCCCAATCAAGGACTGGGTTGGTCTTGCAGTTCGCCGTGCTCGTGCGACAGAGACTCCTGCAGTATTCTGGTTGGATGAAAACAGAGCACACGATTCAGAGCTTATCAAAAAAGTCGAAGCCTACCTGCCAGAGCATGATGTAGAAGGTCTCGATGTATTTATTATGGCGCCTAAAGATGCCACGACATTTAGTTTGGAGCGCATCGTTCAAGGTGAGGATACCATTTCGGTTACAGGTAACGTTCTGCGCGATTACTTGACCGATTTGTTCCCAATTCTTGAGGTGGGTACTTCAGCGAAAATGTTGAGTATCGTTCCACTAATGAACGGCGGAGGCTTGTTCGAAACTGGAGCTGGTGGTTCTGCACCTAAGCACGTACAGCAATTGACTGCGAAGAATTACCTGCGTTGGGACTCACTCGGTGAATTCCTAGCACTTGGGGTAAGTCTCGAGCACTTTGCGGAGAAAGACGGCAACGAAAAGGCTGCTGTACTATCAAGCACGCTTGACGATGCAACCTCTAAGTTCTTGGATACAGATAAGAGCCCTACACGTCGCCTAGGTGGCATTGACAACCGCGGATCGCACTTCTATTTAGCCATGTACTGGGCACAAGAATTGGCCGCTCAAGACAAGAATGCTGAGCTCAAAGCAACCTTCGCACCACTTGCTGAGGCGCTTGCTTCAAACGAAGATAAGATCGTTGAAGAGCTTATCGCTGTACAAGGCAATGCTGCTGATATCGGTGGATACTACTTTATGAATGACGCACTCGCGGGCGCTATCATGAGACCATCAAGCACCTTGAATACTGCAATTGATAACTTCTAAGCAAAGAAGTACTAG
>DJCX01000030.1 GCA_002430755.1 Flavobacteriales bacterium UBA5939
CGCGAGCAATAGTGCATCGCCCAAAGGTTGGAAGGCACAATCTAAATGCAAAGAGCCCTTACGAGGATCGTCATCGCTCTTCAGAAGTTCAAAGCCTTTAAAATCATGGGCTGGAAATTCATCTTGAAGGTAGTCTAATCCCGCAGTATTTGTTCTTGCCGTTTTGTATCTATCGAAAGTTTCTTCGTTGCTTACACCCACAAAAACAAAGGGCTCGTGCACTATGACATCACCGCCTTCTGCATAGCAACCGCTCGGCATCATAATGATATTTGCAGAAGGTATTCTGCTGAGAAGCGGGTCCATGGCATTTGCCTCACTTGCGCGATCTTCGATAACGTTTGGCAAAATGAATTGGTCGTCGATAACAAAACCGATGTCTCTTGTGAACACCTGATTAGTTGCATCGAGAATATCTGGACGTAGCACTTCCACCTCGAGCGACTCGAGCTTCTCCACCAAGGAATTCATCTGTGCTATGCAATCTTCCACTTCTGGATACGTTCCTAATTCTACGCTTTCTCTACTTCTAGCGTCGTAACAATCTTCTATGGCTGGTTTAGGTCCCATTTTGCGGGCAATTCCAACCATTACTGATCGTAATCTTCCGTACTCTGATTTAATATCTGGGTGTATTTGCATGTGATGGGTTAATGGAAGACAAAAATAGATGAAAAGTGTTGATAACGCTATGAAACGAGGCGCTTTTACTAACGCCGAACCAATTATTTTTGAGAGTACTACAATTGAAACTATGGCCAAGAGAAAAACCGCGTCGAAAAAGAACAATCCTCCTAAATTTGTTGGAGCAATCAAGCAGGCAAGCCTAGGAGTAAAAGAAGTATCTGACGACCCTACAACGAAAATCTTTCTGGGGGTCATGCTCGTCTTTATTGGTGCCTTTCTGTTCTTTTCGCAGTTGAGTTTTCTATGGAATTGGTCCGCAGATTTCAGTTTGAATACTGCTAATGATGAGGCTCTGCAGGACCTTGTCGCCAGAAATCTCTTCGGAACGCTTGGACATAGCATTGGCTGGATTTTAATGCTTCGTGGTTTTGGTATAGCGGGATTCTTGGTAGCCTTTTACGTCTTTGCCATGGGATTGCGATATGCTTTTGAGTTTAGAAGATTCAAGCCCATTGGTTTATTAAATCATGTCATCATTACTGGTTTGCTCATCAGTGTATTTATTTCTGCACTTGTTTCAAGCCACCCGACAGTATTAGGAGGTATTACCGCATATTATCTTGCCCATCTATTAGGCCTAAAGTTAGGCGCAGTGGGCATTTACCTGTTATTATTAGGCTGTGGTATACTCTATGTTATTGCCGCTTTCAAGGTGAGCCAATTGAAATTTCCATCAAGAGCTGCCAATCCTGAAGCACCCGATGAAGCTGCTGTAGACAGCGAGATGGCTGAAGACGAAGAATCCCTACAAACTATTTCTTTTGATAAAGAGGAGTCTGTTCCAGAGCCTACATTTAAGACGGAGTTGGTTGAGGATGAGCCAGAGGAAGAATTGAAAGTTGAATTGGCCCCACAACCTGAAACTAGCGAAGTTCTCGTTTCAAATGATCCTGCTCAAAAAACAGATGAGTTCGATGTGAAGGTCGAGGTGCACAAGGAAGAAGAGGCGACCAAGAAGGAAATAAATCAAAAAGTCAAGGATTTTGGAGAGTACGACCCTACCCTAGATTTGAGCAGATTCAGACTTCCTGGCATTGATTTACTTCAACAGTACGGCGACGGTCAAATCACCTTCGACAAGGAAGAGATCGAGAAAAATAAAAACAACATTGTAGATACTTTACGGAACTACAACATTGAAATCAAGGAAATTAAAGCGACTATTGGTCCAACGGTGACTCTCTATGAGATTGTGCCAGCGGCAGGTATTCGTATTTCTAAGATCAAAAATCTTGAAGACGACATTGCTTTGAGTCTAGCGGCATTGGGTATTCGTATTATCGCCCCAATCCCAGGTAAAGGAACTATTGGTATAGAAGTGCCGAATGCCAAGCCTCAGATGGTAAGCATGAAGCAGGTTATTTCAAGCAAGCGCTTTCAACAGGCCGATATGGAATTACCAGTGGCTATGGGGCGTACTATTACCAACGAAAACTTTGTCTTTGATCTCGCTAAGATGCCACATTTATTAATGGCTGGTGCTACAGGTCAGGGTAAGTCTGTTGGTTTGAATGCCATCCTAACGTCTTTGTTGTACAAGAAACACCCGTCACAACTCAAGTTCGTGTTGGTGGATCCTAAAAAGGTAGAATTGACTTTGTATAATAAGATTGAACGTCATTACCTCGCAGTACTTCCAGATTCTGACGAAGCCATCATTACAGATACGACCAAGGTGGTAAATACCTTGAATAGCCTCTGTATTGAGATGGACAATCGTTACGAACTGTTAAAGTCTGCTATGGTTCGTAACATCAAAGAATACAATGCGAAGTTCATTTCGCGCCGATTAAATCCTGAGGAAGGACACCGCTTCCTGCCGTACATCGTTCTGGTGATTGATGAATTTGCCGATCTTATCATGACCGCTGGCAAGGAGGTTGAGATGCCTATTGCCCGTCTGGCACAGCTCGCACGTGCCATTGGTATTCACTTGATCGTTGCTACGCAGCGCCCTTCGGTGAATGTAATTACAGGTATCATCAAAGCGAACTTCCCAGCCCGTGCTGCCTTCCGTGTTACCTCGAAGATTGATTCTAGGACCATTTTGGATGCAGGAGGTGCTGATCAGCTCATTGGAAAAGGAGACATGCTTTTCTCTCAAGGGTCCGATTTAATTCGTCTCCAATGTGCCTTTGTCGACACCCCGGAAGTGGAAGAAATCTGTGACTTCATTGGTAATCAGCAGGCCTACCCTACGGCTTATCAACTTCCTGAATATGTCGGTGAAGAAGGCGGCGGTGTTGGTGATATTGATCCGTCAGACCGAGATGTACTCTTTGAAGATGCCGCACGTTTGGTGGTCGCAACCCAACAAGGGTCCACTTCTATGATACAGCGCAAACTCAAGTTAGGCTATAATAGAGCAGGTCGTATTGTGGACCAATTGGAAGCCGCTGGTATCTTGGGTCCTTTTGAAGGATCTAAGGCCAGACAAGTTTTAGTTCCTGATGAGTTCGCATTGGAACAGAAATTGAAAGGAGATGCGTAAATTGCGCCACATGAGAATTATCGCCCTACTACTACTTCCATTTTTGACTTTTGGACAAAGTCACGAAGAGGCTAAAAAGTTGTTGAATCAAGTCTATGAGAGCACGCTCGCACTGGAGACACAACACATCACTTTTACCAATACTATCGAAGTGCCCAGTAACGGTGGCATGAAAAAGCGCAGTTCCAACGGCGAGCTCTTCGCAATCGGCCAAAAGGTTCGTGTAAAGACAGATGCCTTTGAGTTTTTGTCAGACGGTTCTAAAGCATATCTCATCTATCCAGAAGATGAGGAAATCGAAGTTGCTGCTACGGATGAAGAAACAAGCCTTGCGCCGGCCGACATTCTCAAAAATTATCAGAACGGTTATAGCTATAAAATGGCGGGAAGAGCCACGGAAAAAGGCAAAACCATACAATACATCCGACTGAAACCCGTTACTAGCGAAGAAGTGAAGGAAATTTTAATCGGCGTAAATATGAATAGCATGTTGCTCGACAACTACACACAGTTCGGCAACAACGGTTCCAATAACATATTTACGGTAGATACTTACCAGGTGAACACAGCGCTAGATGCATCCATGTTTGATATCAATAGTGCTGAATTCTCAGGGTATTACCGACTTTAGAGATGAATAAACTGGACCTATACGTCTTAAGAAGCTTTATAAAACCATTGATTCCTACTGTAGGGATCATGGTTTTTTTCTTTTTGATGCAGATGGTCTGGAAGTACATCGACGATCTTGCCGGCAAAGGGATAGAATGGTATACCATCCTTGAACTTATGTTCTACTGGGCAGCGAGTGTAGTGCCCTTTGCCCTTCCAGTTAGTGTTCTATTCGCCTCCCTTCTCACCTTTGGAAACTTTGGTGAGCATTACGAGATGGCGGCTATGAAAAGCTCAGGCATCTCCTTATTTCGCGGTATCCGTTCCTTGATTGTATTGAATATTCTAATCGCCGTAGGTGCCTTTTTCTTTTATAATAATGTCATTCCTGTGGCCAATTTGAAAGGACAAAGTTTATTGGTCAACATCTCAAAGAGTAAACCTGCATTTCATATCACACCAGGGATATTTTACAATGGATTTGAAGGATATAGCATCAAAATAGGCGAAAAAGAAGGCGACGAAGAGCAATTACTCCGGGACATCTACATCTACGATCACAAGGAAAATAAAAAGGGAAATCACAAAGTACTTACAGCCGCTTCAGGCATTATGCGAACCGTTGGTGGGAGCAGGTATCTGGAAATTGAGCTTCACGACGGTTCAACCTATGAGGACATCGTCAAAAAGGACAGAGCTGAGCGCAGAAAAATGCCGTGGGCACGAAGCGCATTCGATACTGCCTACATCCGCTTTCCCTTGGACGGATTTTCAAACGACGACCTCTATAAGACAAGAAGGCGCGACTTCATGATGCTCAACACCTCACAGCTGTTGGCTAAGACGGATACGCTTGAAGAACAGATGAAGAATCGACAAGCGCACTTTGAAAAAAACCTGAACGGTAAGTACAAATTCGATTACGTCGACGTGAGTACTGGACAGCCTGAAGTGCTCAAGCCCAACCTTATGAAGAATCTGCTAAGCGGTATGCGTATTCGAGCATCACAAAACGCCATACGCTTGGCGAGAAGTAACCTTGACTACTTACGCCAACAGCAGCGTGAAATGGACTGGCGCGAAGAAATGTACATGCGTCATTGGATAGAGTACTACAAGAAATATGCACTTGGAGTAGCCGTTTTGATCATGTTCTTTATTGGTGCCCCATTGGGTAGTATCATTAGAAAGGGCGGTATTGGTTTGCCACTAGTTATTAGCACGATTGCCTTCCTCATCTTCCATATACTCAATACTACCTTCGAAAAAATGGGTAGAGAAATGCTCATGGATGTTGAGCTAGCGAGTTGGCTGCCGTCTATCATTCTTGCCCCTGTAGCATTGTGGCTTACCTATAGTGCTTCTACTGATCGAGCATTGCTTTCCGGAGAATGGTTTAATATCATTTCGTCGAAACTGCGTAAAGGCAAAGCCAATGCGTAAAGTTCTCATACTTTCAAACAAGGTGCCCTACCCTGCTAAGGACGGAAGTTCTATCGCCATGGCTCGCTTGCTGGAGAATCTAGTTGAAATGGGAGACTGTTCTATCACCTATGGTGCCATAAATACCGTTAAGCATAGAAAGAACATTGAAGATTTCCCACAGAACGTTCTGGAGAAAATAGCGCTGAAAACATTCGAGTCAAATACTTCTCCTACGGTCTTTAACGGAATGAGTAACCTACTTTTTTCAAATCGTCCATTTCATAGCGTACGTTTCCATTTGCCTAAAGTTCAGCATTGGCTAAACAGCTTCAAGAGAGGCTCTTTTCATACTGTGATCTTGGAAGGTGCTTTTATGGGCGATTACCTATCCGATGCAAGGCGCATTGGTAAACTAGTTGTTTTACGTGCACACAATCTTGAACACCTTATCTGGGAACGAACTACGAAAAACGAATCTTTTGCATTGAAAAAATGGTACTTGAATCTTCAAGCGCAACGATTGAAGAAATTCGAGGAGGTGCTTACAAAAGAGGTAAATGCCGTTTGGAGCATTAGTCCGGTAGATTCGAATTGGTTCGCAGCACTTAACGCTCAAACGTTCTTTGTTCCCGTATCTGTGCCTTCAACCTCGAGATCAGGCGAAATCAAAGAAAAGAAGTGCTTTTTTCTTGGTGCCCTAGACTGGTTGCCTAATCTAGAATCTGTAGAATGGTTTTTAACAAAAGTCTGGCCACTGGTTCACGCTGCAGATCCAAGTATTGAATTTCATTTAGCGGGCAATAAAACACCGTCACACTTGTTGAACGTAAACCTACCCGGGGTGACCGTTCACGGAAGAGTAGCAAGTGCGGAGGAATTTGTCAAAAACCACGGAATTAGCGTTATCCCACTACTCAGCGGTTCTGGCGTAAGAATAAAATTATTGGAAAACGGAAGCTTCGGTATTCCAACGGTATCCACAAGCATTGGTGCCGAAGGTGTTTACGGTACATCGGATAGCATTATACCTATTGCAGATGATGCCGAATCCTTCGCTAAACAGGTTGTGCAATTGTGTACCGATTCGTCAAAAGCAACAGCGGTTGCAGAGGCACTGCACGAGGATATAAGTCGTAGATTTAGCAGCGCAAACTCCATTCAAGCAATTCTTTCCGCATGGCCCAACTAGGAGCAATTATAGCATTGATAAGTGTAGTCCTCATTGGGTTAACCTATATTTTCTACCCCGCCTTGCGATTGTTACTACTTCGCAAATCAAAAGCAGTTGCTCAAGATCTTGAATTCCAGCCGGAAGTCTCTATCATTTTTGCTGCCTACAACGAGAAAGAGGTCATTGAAGAAAAGATTCACAGCATCTACGCTACGGACTACAACGCCACAAAAGTTTCCGTATATATTGGCAGCGATCAGAGTAACGATGGTACCGACGAGATTATAACCTCGCTTCAATCCAAATACCCAAGCTTACACTTGTACCGAACCACAGAGCGTACTGGTAAATCGGGTATCATGAATATTTTGGCTGAAAAAGCAACGGGTAGTATTCTCATTGCGACCGATGCTAACATCATCTTTAAAGAAGATACGATTGTGCAACTCGTTGCATCTTTTCATAGCCAAAAGGTGGCTGCTGTAGCAGGAGCGCTTACTTACAGTGGTAAAGCATCGAACAACACTGCCAAAACTGAAGGGGCTTATTTAAACCTGGAAAATGCCATTCGTCAAAGCGAAAGCCAGTCTTTTGGATTCTGCTTGGGTATGGAAGGTGGCCTATATGCCATTCGCAAGAACTTGTGGAGGCCTATACCTAAAGCTACTTTTATGGAAGACTTCTTTCAAACCATGCAGCTGTTGGTCGACGACTATCAAATCGCTTTTAATCCAAAAGCCATTGGCTACGAAGAGGTTAGTACGTCACTCGACGAGGAGTTCAAGAGAAAAATCAGAATATCATTGGGCAATTTTCAAAATCTGAAACGATTTAGAAGTATACTCTTCAAAAAGTTCTGGCCTTTGGGATATGCCTTTCTTTTACACAAAGTTCTCCGCTGGTTTACTCCGCACATCATCATCGTTTTACTCCTTGCCTTAATATCGAATCCAATTACCCAGATATACGGACTCGTTCTACTAGCACTTCTACCCGTTCAGTTTCTGTTGGTTAAATTCAAGATACATGGCCCTATCGCTTACTTTTGTGCAATGAACGCGGCCATGCTTATTGGTCACTTTCGTTATTTAAAAGGAGTAAGCTCAAGTGTTTGGGAGCCCACAAAAAGAATTCAAGAATGAGTTTGAATACCATAGAGGAAGCCTTAGAAGATATTGCCAATGGTAAAGTAGTTATCGTCGTAGATGATGAAGACCGTGAAAACGAAGGTGATTTTGTGGCAGCTGCAGAATGTGTGACACCAGAGATGATCAACTTTATGGCGACTGAAGGCCGAGGTTTGATTTGCACACCTATACTGCCACAGCGCGCTGAAGAATTGGACTTACCACCTATGGTTCAAAACAATACGGATCCGAATAAAACGGCATTTACAGTGAGTATTGACCGTATTGGTGAAGGCTGTACCACAGGAATTTCAGCTTACGATAGATACATGACTGTGAAGTCGCTTGTTGATCCTACGATTAAACCAGAACAACTGGCTCGTCCGGGTCACATTTTCCCGCTTATCGCAAAGCCTGGTGGTGTTTTACGTCGAGTAGGACATACAGAGGCAGCTGTTGATTTAGCTCGACTTGCTGGTAAAGCTCCTGCTGGCGTTATCGTAGAAATCATGAATGAAGACGGTACCATGGCGCGTCTTCCCCAACTTAGAGAAATTGCTGAAAAACATCAGCTTAAGGTAATCAGCATTGAAGATTTGGTAGCCTTTAGAATGGAAAAGGAAAGCTTGATTGAGTTGGCAGAGAAAACAGAGGTAGATACGCCTTATGGCCATTTCACCCTTCATGCATTCGAGCAAAAGACGAATGAGCAGGTCCATATCGCGTTAACTATGGGTGATTGGAACAAAGAAGACATCGTTCCTGTACGTATTCAGAGTGCCGGTATTGCGAATGATGTTTTTCACTCCCTAACTTCGAATGAAGCGACTAATTTCCAACGTGCACTAGCCACTATATCGAAACGAGGTGCTGGTGCCATCATATATATGAATCAAGAGCGCAGTGCAAACCGAATCTTGCACCGAATTCGTCAATTCAAGGAGGATGGCAAGTTGACAACTACTGGCTCTATGAAGGATGCACGTGATTTTGGAATTGGTGCCCAGATCATTCATCAGCTTGGAATTAAGAACATCGATTTGGTGACGAACAACCCCATCAAACGTGTAGGTGTGGCCGGATACGGTCTAGAAATCGTCAAGAATTCGGCACTGGAATGAGAAAGTCAAATTCCATCAATCTAGCTTTAAGATTCTACCGCAACCATAGCACTGGCATGCGATTAGAAAAACTATTGGCGTTGGTGGCATTTTCAGGTATTCTCGAAACCCTCCCTATTCTAGCCTCTCTCCCACTACTTCGTGCAGTCTTTCTTGGACATGAAATAATTTCGCTTGGCGCTTTTAAAAGCAGTTTGGTGAGCTATACCATAGGTTTAGGAGCACTTTTGTCACTTCGTTTTTACATAGGCCGTTGGGCACAATATTCAAATGCTAGCGAGCGTATTGCACTACTCACTAAGTTCAGAAAAGAAACACCCGAGGAAGAGCGACAAATCCAAAAGGTCAATTACGGTAAAAGTGTTCAGGCGATCAATTTCTTACTCGTAGGTTGGAGCCAATTCATTCCAGGTCTACTATTCACGCTTCTTGGCCTTTACTTATCTCCAAAATTTGGCGCGATTACATTGGCAATCATCGCCGTATGGATGCTGGTCATTTCAAAGATTAAACAGCAACAAGATTTTTGGCATGCCAAAGGAAGTGAGTTGGCAAAAGATATAGACACACTCAATACTATTGAGTTGGACGAGCTACACAGCTACCGACTCAAGGCGGCGAAATGGGATGCCACAAATAAAAACCTCCGCGAATTAGTCATCATCAGTTCGCTAATTATCTCATTAGTAATCAATAACTATCTAGGCATGTCGCCAAGTTTTGATTCCATTTTGATCGTCATTGTCTTTCTACGTGGATTGCAACAGCTGTTTACAGCTTACATCATGTCCCAACAACTTTCAGGGCTCACCAATTTTCTGGAGAAAGTGTGACCCATGTTCCGTGTCTTTGGGCACGGTGTTTGTAATTTCGTACGCAGTTAAAACCAATACTACATGAAAAAATCCCTAGGCCTATTGGCAGCTTCGCTATATCTCGCGAGTTGTCAGACGGACACTGTAGGTGTAGATAATGTTGATATTATCGCAGAGCCAGTAATTGCGCTTCCGATAGGTGATATCAACCTCACGCTAGACCACCTACTTGTACCGGACGATTCCCTAATTTTTGACGACAACATGGACTACAAGCTTGTGGTTGCACAAGACTCTGTTTTCTCGTTGAGCGTTGATGATTTAATTTCTTTACCCGCCCAAAGCCCTGCTACCAGTTCCATCTCTATGGGGACGATTGGGGTAAATAACGTCAGCATGAATACCGACATATCATTGGGAACTGTTGCAACGGATGCCGGCTTAACAACCATCAATTCAGCGCACGGAAGCAACGCTCCATTCCCAACAATGAATGAGAGTAATATAGGCACGTACGGTGGTGGTGGATTCGGAACCTTTACGAGTGCCTCGTTCTCAGACGGTTCTATGACCCTTACCTTGACCAATGATTGGCCTACTGTTGTAAGTATGGGGGTAGACCTTGTGGACAATACCACAAGCAATACCATCCTTTCATTCGCCCTGTCTAATGCTGCTGCCAATGGCGGAACAGCTTCGGACACAGAGAGTCTTGTAGGGAAATCGCTACCGAACAATATCGGTTTCAAAATAACTTCATTGAGCTCTCCAGGTACCGGACTTACATCAGTAGCTATTGATACGGCAGATGCTTTAACCTTAGATATAAGCACCGCTGACCTTGCTGTTTACAGTGCAGTAACGGCTTTGACTACGCAAGACATCTCTAACGACACTCAATATGTTGATTTGAGCACGGGCGGTAGTGAAGAGCTTAGAGAACTCATGTTCAGTACTGCAAGTTTTGATTATGAGTTCACATCAACCCTAGCGGAAGATTTAGAATTAGGCATAGGATTTCCTGGATCTAATAAGAATGGTGTAGAAGTGGATACTACGATTACTATTCCAGCGGGTCAGACCGTAATGGGTGCTATCAGCCTTGATAATACAATTTTAGATTTAACGACCGATCCTTCGCAAGACCATAGTAAACTCCCTATTTCGGTCAGTGCGACCCTTCTTGGTTCAGGAAACCAAGTATCCATTGATAGTTCAGATGCATTAGATATGACCTTTGAAATGACCAATCTTCAGTTTGGGCACATCAAAGGATTCTTCGGCACACAAACCATTACCATTGATAATGGATCTGTCCCACTTTCAGTTGATTTCCTTGAGAACTTTGACGGAACAATTACATTCTCAGAACCTTCAATCTCCATGTATATTACCAATTCTATCGGTCTTCCTATTGAATTGGCTTTAGATTTTGATTCGTATGCAAACGGAACGGCTTCCTCGTTGAATGGCCCTGATTTCGTACTACCCTATCCAACTGTTTTGGGCGATACAGAAACTGGCACATTAACTTTTGACAATACAAACAGCCAGATCACAGATGTCTTTACACTTCCTAAAGACAGTATTGTATACGGTGGTGCAGTCAATGTGAACCATGATACGGCCACCTTCGGTACAGAGAACTTTGTAACAAGCACTAGTGCGATTGCAGGAGATTTGTTGATGGAGTTGCCATTCACTATTACAGCAACGGGTTTAGCCTTTGGTGATACGCTCGCTGATGATCTTGATTTGAGTGCTTCAGTTCCGGAAAACATGGAGGTCCAGAGTATTCAACTTTTCATGAGCAATACGACTACCTTACCACTAGAAACTACAGTAGCGCTCAAGTTTTACGATGAAAATTGGAACGAAGTGCATATGGAAACGGTAGACCTACTAGTCAGCGGTGTTCCTAACGCTAACGGTATTGTAACAGCTCCAAGTACATCGGATATCACCATTGACCTAAGTGGTACAGCGCTCGAAGCTGTATTGGGTGCCAAATCTGTTGTCGCTGAGGCGACCATGGACACCTACAACGGAGGTTCGGACCCAGTGAAACTACGAACCGATGCTACCATTGGTATTTCTTTAGGAGTACAACTAGAAGTAAGTCTAACACTCTAAAATGACAACAATGAAAAAGTTAATTACACTCTTATCTATTGTCATTACTACAAGTGTAATGGCTCAGAATCTGACCACCTTTGGCCTTTCAGGGAACCCTGATAATATCGTCCAGAACCCTGGAGCAGATCCAATGACTAGTTTTCAGTTGCGCTATGCTGGTTTTCAAGCCAACGCAGGGTTGAACACGACCGCTGGGCAGCTGCTTGGCACGAATGATTTGCTTGGCAACATACTAAGCAGTGGTTTATCATCAACCGATTTCATGCTCGAATCGAATGTTGTTCTACCGCATCTAGGCATTAAGTTGGGGGATAACTACCTCTTCGCAGGAACAGGACTGGATGTAACCTTGAATGCGGCCGTTGACAATGACCTTATTCATTTTGTGAAATACGGTATGGCGGATGCTTCGGGAAACTTTGATCCTAACTACAGCGGTGACTTTTCGGAATTAGGCGTGAATTTCCAAATCAATCAAAATACCTATTTCGGATACCAGCGTGCGCTAATGGATAACAAGCTACGTGTTGGTGCAACATATACGATACACAACTACGTGACGAGCTTCAACATTAATGCTAGCAACTTCAATATTAGTACTTCAGGCAGTGCTGGAGCACCGAATTCATTTGCGGTTAACTACGATGTTGATATCGCAGGAGGCATTGATTTTAACAGTGTCGATAGCCTTCAGAATGTTGGTTCGGCTGTAACACCGGACGCACTCTTGAACTCTGTTCGCAATAACTTGGGAATGGGAAGTATGACATCTTCCATTGGCTTTGGTTTAACCTATAAGCCTGTTCAAAGAGTAGAGCTAGCTTTCAGCATGAACGGTTTAGGGGCAGAGACAATGAATTTCGCGAGTAGAACTTCAAAAACTTGGTCAGGTTCAAGCACTATCGACGGTTTTGAATACACCTCTCAAGCCGGCGATTCTCTATCCGTTAAGGTAGGAGAAGCGGTAAGCCAGTATACTGACGACCTTAGTTCATCCATAGGTACTACTCTGAGTAACGGAAACTACCAACAAACACTTCAGATTGCACAGAACACAAATGCTGCGGCCAACTTCTACTTAAACAAGTACAGCTACATTGGTGCTCATTACACTGCGAGATATAATTCGTTTAGAGATTTCGAGTACTTCGGTTTGAATACAATGATCTGGCTTGGACGTAACCTACAACTAAAAGGAGGTTACTACCTAGCTTTGGACGAGACGAATGCAGATATCATCAATGCTGCGATTCAGTTTAGAATAACTCCAATTCTACATATTTACGCAGGCTCTAATACGGTTGGTGATATAGCTACCGTTGCGAATTCTTTGATTCAAGACGGCAGTAATCCACAGATAGGTGCAGCAACTATGGGAGTAAATCTTAGCGCAGGTGTGAGTTTAACGGTATTTGATGATAGATTTATGGCCGATAAAGATGCACGTAGAAAGGCTAAGGAAGGACAAAAGGCTAAAGAAGCTACAGGTCTAACTCCAGCACAAAAGAAGAAAGTAGACGATGCAGCTGCCAATAGCAGCACGAAGAAATAACATCGATATTCATTGTAAGAGCCCGGCCTTTGGTCGGGCTTTTTTTTGCTCGATTCTCAGGAAATAATCTTCCTAAAGCTGTGAAGAGGATTATCCTCTACCTCAAGAACAGTATACCTCATTCCGTACAACGCCGATTGCTCTTTAACAAGTTGAATCTGCTCTCCAACAAAGGCATTTAGCCCTTCTGCATCTTTGAGCGATAGCATGGTCTTTGTCCCTGTTTCAGCATCTGCTACAAAAGTACCGGCATAAAATTGAACATCCAGCTCCTCCTCGCGAGAAACCAACAATACGAGTTTCACAAAATGTCCAGCATCTACTAAGGCACCAAGCTGCTTAGTAAAAGCTTGTAAATCCTCGTGGTATACATCTGTCAGTACGATTACCTCACTTCTCGGAGGAATCTGAGACAAGAGCCGTTCTGTAGCAGCGAACATCGAACCATTTCCAACAGACAATTCACAACGATTAGCGAGGTGCAAGAGCAACTGCTCCATGGCATCATCTGTATTTTTGGCCTCAAACAAGACCTCCTCTCCTGCTCTAACATCAAGCAGACCAAGAGCATCTCTTTGTTTGCTCAGTAATGCTGCCGATAAGGCAATTTGCCGGACAGCGCACGACCACTTGGTCCCAGCGCTTCCATACATGGAAGCGCTGGAGTCTAATAAAAAGTAGGCGCGCAGATTGCTCTCTGCTTCGAATTGTTTAGTAAGATACTTGTCTTGACGTGCCAAAACCGTCCAATCAATGAACTTTGGCGCATCGCCCGGGACATAGGCACGATGCTGCGCGAAATCAAGGCTAAAACCGAAATCTGGGCTTTTATGCAATCCTGTCATGAACCCACGTACTTTCTCGCGTGCCCACCAATTCAACCCTATGATTTCTTCTTTATTCACTTAATTCATTGCGACCTTTTGTCTGGCCCAATTTGAGAGTGTAATATAATCTAAAGCTACTTCGCTTTTAAAGAGCTCAAGAACAAGAATCAACTTCATTTGTAGTAATCGAATCCGTTGTATAAGTTCTTCAGGGAAACCACCTTTTAACATTCTAGCTGCGTTAGCAATTCGTACGTGATCCAACAGTTCATTAGAACTTTGTACCGCTCTTGAATAATAATCCTCAAAAGTGTGCTCAAATCTTGCTGCAACGCCTTGATCGAGTTCATTGCAGATACTGATGATATCGTCTTTAATTTTAAAGGCCAGATTGAATGTGCCGTTACTGTGGTACCCTCGCACAAGCTTTTGAATGGTGCGGTTAATAGACATGGCTTCTTGGTAGATGGGTTGTGTGATGGCTGTATTCATGATGTGTAGATTTTTTCTGTTTCAACTAAACTTTTATAATGATTCTTTTTACGTGCGCATTCATCGATCA
>DJCX01000105.1:0-7497 GCA_002430755.1 Flavobacteriales bacterium UBA5939
TCACCCACGACCTTCATCATGAGATTCGCCGGTACGGCGAAGCTGTAGCCCTCGAAGGAGCCGCTGCGCGATGAGATGGCGGTATTGATCCCAACAAGTTGGCCTCCGGTGTTCACCAGTGCACCGCCTGAATTCCCAGGATTGACTGCTGCATCTGTTTGAAGGAAACTTTCAATAGCACTTTGTTCGTCGATAATATTGATATCGCGCCCTTTGGCTGAAATGATACCTGCGGTAACGGTGCTCGTGAGATTGAAAGGATTCCCCACAGCGAGCACCCATTGGCCAAGGCGTACATTGTCAGAATTGGCCACAGTAATCTTTTGCAAGCCTTCAGCCTCAATCTTAAGGAGTGCGATATCCGTCGTCGGGTCAGTGCCTACAAGCACAGCACCGTATTCGTCGTTATTGGCCGTCACTACCGTAATTTCTTTGGCATCCTTGATCACGTGATTGTTGGTTACGATATATCCGTCTTCGCTTAAGATGACGCCAGATCCAGATCCCTGAACCTCTTGGCGTTGCGGGGTAGATGGACGACCAAAAAATAAATCATTGAAGGGGTTGTAGTAGTTCTGTACACGTTCTGCCGTGATTTTCACGTGAACCACAGCTTCCACAGAGGCTTCGGCA
Source organism: Flavobacteriales bacterium UBA5939 (assembly GCA_002430755.1). GTDB lineage: Bacteria > Bacteroidota > Bacteroidia > Flavobacteriales > Schleiferiaceae > UBA10364. The sequence continues at coordinate 634 of DJCX01000105.1, forward strand.
GCTTCCACAAAATCTGTCGGTACCGCTGCACTGGCTGCTGGGAAATTTGAAACGGCAACAGGCAGAGCGGTCGGCTGATTTTCAATAACAACAGTCTTGCCCGTCCAGCCCAATGCGTGTGCACCTGCTAGCGATAAAAGACCTCCTGCTGCAAAAAGCAGGACAAACATTCCAATGGATTTCGCATTCATCTTCATAGTATTCTGTTTAAATTGAATAACGTCTTACATTCAAATTATGCACCAATGAACGTATATATTGTACCGAGGTGCATAACTTTAACGCCTTTTAACACCGATATGAGCATGAATCTTAGGTTTTTCAAATACCAAGGGGCCGGGAACGATTTTATCCTGTTAGATTGCCGCGAATCCCGCGCTAGTTTGACCAAAGATCAAATCGCCCACATGTGCCACCGCAATTTTGGTATTGGCGCCGATGGATTGATGTACCTCGAGCCGCCTCGTCACGAAGGCGACCACTTCTATATGGTCTATTTCAATGCAGACGGCAGTGAGAGTACCATGTGTGGCAACGGTGGACGTTGTATTTCGAAGTTTGCTACAGATCTTGGCATAGCGGCGAACCGCTTGCATTTTCACGCTATTGATGGACCGCACTGGGCTGAAGTCAACGGCGATAGTGTTGCTCTAGGAATGATCGACGCGCCAGCTGTTGTTGAAAGACACGGGGCCTTTTTCGTTGATACAGGTAGCCCACACCATGTGGTGCTTAACGACAGCCATCCTGATGATTTCATTGCATTCGCTCGACCGTTGCGTGACGCTTATGGAGAGGAGGGATGTAATATCAACTCTTTGGTAGCGCTAGAACAAGGATATTCCATTCGCACTTACGAGCGTGGAGTAGAAAATGAAACCTTGGCATGTGGTACTGGTGCTGTGGCGGCGGCAATGGTTGCTGTGCACAACGGTGCGACAACCGCGCCTGTACATATTAAGGCTTTGGGCGGGGAGCTTATTGTCAATTTTGAAGGAACAGGACCGTTCAGTAATGTGGTCCTAGAAGGACCGGCACAATACAGTTTTGAAGGATATTGGAAGGGATGATACAGGTAGGAGATATAGGGGTGCTACGCGCACTTGAGCCCTCAGATCTGGATTGGCTCTACACCATTGAGAACGATGCGTCTTTATGGCATTTAGGCATTAGTAAAGAGCCATGGAGCAAGGCGGTACTCGCTAGTTATATCGATGCACAGCCCGGCAACCTCCTTCGTGATGGTCAGTTGCGACTCCTATTTGAGGTGGATGGTGTTCCTGCGGGAGCGGTAGATATTTACGACTACGATGCAATCGCGCGCAAGGGCGGTATAGGCATCGTACTAAGTCCAAAAGCACGAGGGAAAGGCTTTGCCAAAATTGCTCTCGAGGCTTTTCAAGAATACCTCTTTGGAACCTTGGGCATGCAGATGCTCTACGCTGTAGTGCCGCAGTCCAATCCAGCTTCTCAGGCGTTATTTGAATCGCTTCAGTATGAACAATCAGGCCTCCTCAAGCATTGGATCATCAAGGATGGCCAATTCGAAGACGCACACCTCTATCAACTAATTCATTCATGAGAAAACTAATCATCATCATCGTAGGGGTTGTCCTCCCGACATTCCTCATTTTCCTCGTTTTCAAAGGCTACAACATGCTCTTTGAAGCAAATGTTAACGAACAGGTGGCTCCGTACACATTGTATGTAGACGATACGATGACTATAGACGACGTATATGCGCAGTTTGTAGAGGATGACGTACTGTTGGCGCCGGAAGGCTTTTTGTTGTTGGCAAATAAAAAAGGCTTGACCACACCTAAGCCGGGACATTATGTCCTCACCGCAGGCCAAAGCTCGAACGGTATTGTTAATACGTTAATGGCAGGATTTCAAGATCCTGTTCGCATCCAATTCAACTCTGCAGAAAACCTAGAGGATTTAGCGGGTCAACTTGCGTCCCAATTAATGACCGATAGTTTAAGTCTTTTAGAGGCCTTTAAAGAAACTCGTGTAGGCTGGGAAGGTGCTTCAGCCTTTGGCGCCTACTTACCGGATACCTACGAAGTGTATTGGAACGCATCGGCTGCCACCATCGCTGAAAAGCTGTATCAAAATACAGTGCGCTTTTGGTCGGAGGATCGCATTGCTCAAGCAGCGGCTTTAGGTCTCACTCCGGCTGAAGCAAGTACATTGGCTTCCATTGTCATGAAAGAGAGCAGTAAGTCCGACGATCGCCCACGCGTTGCCCGTTTGTATTTAAATCGATTAGAGAAGGGGATGAAGCTTCAGGCGGACCCCACAGTCATTTACGCTATAAAACGTGCAAATCCCAGTACTACAGTACGTCGTGTCCTTAGAAAGGACCTGAGCATTGAAGATCCATACAATACCTACTATGTGAAGGGCTTGCCACCAGGACCTATCTGTGTGCCTGAGAAAGCGGCGCTTCTCGCTGTTTTAAACGCACCAGAACACGAATACCTGTTCATGTGTGCAAACCCAGATCAACCTGGTTACCATGCCTTCGCAAAGAACTATGCCGGTCATTTGGTCAACCAACGCAAGTGGACGCGTTACTTGAACGAACGAAAGATCTATCGTTAGTCGTTTACTTACGTCCTAGAAAAAAAACACCCCCGCCACTTCCTAGGAAGAAGGCGAGGGTGAAAAAAAAGTATTGTGTTCCTCTCGTTATTCGACGATCAAACGCTGTACGTCTGTTCCGAAAGGAGTAACCGTTTCAACAAGGTACATACCTGCAGCCCAACCTGAAGTTTCAATAGGGAAGGTGTTGATGCCTTCGTCGCCATGAACAGATTGCGTCATCATAAGCTGACCTTGCGTATTTCTAATGGAGATCGTTACATCAGCTTCTTGCTGGAACGAAATCGGTAGTTGTGCATATCCTGTGGTTGGGTTCGGGTGGATGTTTCCAACACCAATGTGGCGCTCGAGCTCTTCCTCACCGACAACGTAGACTCTTCCTGGATCATCTGTAACGTAGAAACAGAAATCGTCAATGGCCCATCCGGCTTTATTGATGGTCTCATCAGAACCAAATCTAAAGCGGAATACTGCATTACGCGCGGTATCTACACTCATGTTGATTTTTGCTTGTACCCATCCGTTACTCAAACCGGTCCATCCTGGTTTATAGACATCAAGCGATGTTACAAAGCTGGTGTTGAACCAAGTGGCACCAAACAAATTGGTACCCACTGTGTGCCATGTGATACCCCCATCGAACGTTACATCTACTGTACCACCATCGTGGTAAATCTCTGTAGAGAAGGCATGCATAAACTCGTACGAGTATACCTCACCTGAATCGATCGCAAATACTGGCGTGTAAAGCGCTGAAGAATCACGTTTCTTGTAGTTAGAGTCAAGATCCGTCACCCATGCGTTAGAACCTGAGTTCGTGCTGATCAGCGGTGCGTTGTTCGGTGTACCCATTTCCCATAGCGTAGTACCGTCTTTCACAAAGGCATTCAATGTCAGCCAAGGATCTACGGCTGGATCATCGAAGTTGTTACAGTACGAGCTGTCGGTTGACATGTCAATTTTATCCAATACCGTGATATCCGCACAGATTTGATCGTCAGAAGTGTCGTTATCAGGCTTATTATCTGGCAACGAAGTACGAACACATACATTGGTTACTCCACTCGATGGATTCACCCACGGTGCGTCAAATTCGTACCATGCACCCTTACGCGGAATCAAAGGCGGGTTGAAGACTACCTTTTCAGGTGTCGTCCAAGTCGCACCACCATCGACGCTGTACTCTGCCATACAGCTGTCTAGAATCTTAGCACCTGTATTTCTGATATAGGTCTTAATGTGGTTGTTCTGATCTGGAATAGGCAAGTATTCTACAGTCGTCACATTTACTGGAGCAGCACTGTTCTGTGGTGGAACGTAGATTTCTACTTTATCAATGTTCCAACCGTCGCTGTTACCGCTTACCGTCTTCATGCGAGCACGAAGGATAAGTGGGGCAGAGGAGAAGTTCCAGCTCGCCAAAGGCCAAACCGAAGTTTGCTGTCCAATATTTCCTACCCATGCATCGTTGATGCTTGAAGTACCTGTGTTGTACCAGTTAGTTCCTACGACGTTTTGAGGATCCCAGAAGCCTACAGTATTCCACTGGCCACCTCCTTGGAATTCGATAACGGCAACATCACCTGTACCTAGATCGATATCATGTGTGATGCGCAGCTCAACACCGGCAATGGTGTCGAAACCAATGAAACGCGGGAAGTATAAGTTTTCTTCAATACCACCAGGAACGTTTCCATTTACTTTCGTGCCGTATCCATTATTACCGTTAAGTGCATTGATTGATCCAGGTTCCCAGATGTTCAGATCACCTGCGACGAAGAATCCACTTGTATCACCAAAGGCACAGTTTTCGAAATCTTCCACAAAACCGCTTTGAATGTATTTCTCTGGCCACCCTGCAGACATCGTGTACGAAGTGTCGTTCCAACCGTGGGTGTCATTATTCTTCGTTGTCCATGCGTGAACTTCAAAGGATCCTGTTGGCCAAGCAACTGTATTGGTAGCATCAACCGCTGTAGCCATATTGCCTGCAGCAACAGAGCCAGAATGCGTAAATGTGTACGTCGTTGCTACACCCGCGTTAGGACCACAGGTTGGAGTCACCGTGTAAGTGATTGGAATGTTGCTTTGTGCTTGCTTACCGAAGTTTCTCAACTTCACTTGTAGGCGCTTACCTGCTGGACCACCTGTTAAGTTAATACGTGCACCTGGAGCAATGATGTGATCCACACCAACATCTACATTCTTCTTGTCGAAGATGGCGATATCGTCAAAGGCAATATCTGATGCAATACCGAAACCTGATTTCTGTGCGATGAAACGAAGCTTCACGATTTTACCCGCTTGTGAACTCAAATCAACTTCGTAGTGTGACCACTGGTCTTTTTCGTCACCTAGGGTAGCTGTGTACGGTGTCATTGGGTTTGACCAATTGTTCTCGCCGTCCTTGATCCACTGAACACGGATGGCACCAATATCTGCTCCGTACATGTGGTGACGGAATTGGAGTACAGGGCTTGTCATACCTGTGAGATCCAAACATTTAGAAACCAACGTAGCTGAAGCCGGTGACGTTCCGTAATCTCCTTCAGCCACCAAGTAATTGCCTGTTCCGCTCTTATCTGAAATAGGACCAGAACCTACAGTCGGTGTATATCCAGTACCTACCATGAAGGCGAATGATCCACTGTTACTTGCTGGAGTAGGCGTAAACACGGCATTCGAGAAGGTACCTGCGTTAAACGGTGTATTATTTCCTGGAGTCGTAGCAGCATCGTCAAAGTTCAACACGTACGGGAATGTAGTGTACGGTTGTTCGTGGACAATTCTGATTGGACCAATAGTATCGTTCGTGTTTACGGTATCACCAGGCTGTGCGGTGTAGATTTTAATGTCATAAATACCGTAACCACTTAAATCCGGACCTGTTGCGAAGGTGAAGAAAGTAGAATCACCCAAGTACAAATCTTTATTCGTGATGTATTCTGTGTGTGTTACGTTAGTTGTTGTACCCGCGGTATTCGTGTAGTCGTAGTCCCAAGTTACTGGAATACTATCAAGTACGTTACAACCGTTGCTTTGTACCCATAGGTCCAAAGTTTCGTTGTTAGAGTACGAACAGTATCCGTTCTCAGGATTAAACACCTCGCGAAGTGCTACTTCGTAAGCAGCTGGCTCGTAAACGCGGATGTTATCAATCGCCACATCACCTTTTGAAGCATTACCACGGTTTACAGAGAAACGAATACGTGCATAATCACCAACAATGTCGTTCAATGAAACAGAATATGTTTTCCAAGGATCCGTAGATTTTGTTTGTTGTGCGAAGTCTATTCTCGCCAAACCTGTGTAGGCACTTGTGTTGAACCCTGTATCAGCTGTTACTGCCAAGAAATCAACGTGTGCGCCGTACATGTGGTAATCAAACTCCAAGAGTGCACAACTATAAGCACCGAGGTCTAGACACGGTGTAATCATGTGGGCTTTATCGTTTTTAGAACCTTGATCAGCCTCAGTGTACACGTATTTCCCGTTACCACTTGTTGAAGCATCACCGTCTGGTCCAGTGAAGTTACTACCTGTCGATCCCGAACGTACCGACCAGGCAAAGCCAATGGTGTTTTCGTTAGGAATTACTTTCCAGTTCTGGCCGTTAGGTGGATTTTGATCCGGGAAGTTACCACGGTGTGCAAGACCACTTGCACCTGAACCAGTACCCGCTACCCAGTACAATGGATTTTCGAAATCTTCCTCCATCGGAAGTGTCGTCGAATATGGGAATGAGTTCTGAGTAGTTGTTCCACAAATAGGTGGGAGCGCTGGGTCTCTCCAGAACTTGTAAGCAAAGTTTGGTGCCGACTCAAGCGGTGCACGCACTACGTTAGGACAGGCACAGTCAAAGATGCGCACGTACCATTCAACGGTATCGTTTACATCAATATTACCGAATGTATATTCGTAGATGGAGCTGTCCGGACAGCTTGTAGTTACCGTAGAACTCATCAAAGAATCCGTCCAAGTGGTCCATGCGCTCGCGCTGTAGTCGTAGCGACGAATGTAAATACGCATACTATCTACCCCGATGTTGTCTTTACCCTCAACACGTACATCCTGCGTTGGCATGTAACGTGCACCTTCAGGTTTTGCTTGTGGGTTAATACCTACCCAATCCAATGTTGGTGGCTCAAGCTCACATGGAGCACCTTCAACCATGATGTTGTCGACAAACCAACCTGCAAGTGAGTTTGGAGACGGCGTACCCGTCTTGTTGGTCATTACGAAACGAATCTTACAGTT
>DJCX01000105.1:7799-8624 GCA_002430755.1 Flavobacteriales bacterium UBA5939
TCGAACGTCTCTCTTGCCCACCAAGAGTTGGCTGGTGTAGTACCGGAGTTGTTATTACCTACAGTAGGACCTACCCAATATGGTGAGAGGAGGGCCGACGGATATGAAAGCTCATTGAACCAACCTTGCGATGCGAACTGTGGGCTTTCCCCTTGGTAATGGGTACCGGTCATGTTCACCCACGTCGCTCCATTGTCGCGTGACATCTGGATGTAGGCTTTCTGAATGAATCGGATCTTACAGATCTGGTCAAACGTAAAACGAACGTTTGTATAGCCAACCGTCGTAAAGTCGTCTGTTTCGAAGATGATCGAATCATTTGCATAGATCTGCGTGTGAAATGACCTTGTCCCCGTTGTTTTTAAAAACGTGGTGTCATTCCAAGACCTAGTGGCGTTGGTTGAATCTGTATTGTAGTTGGCGGCAATTGAATCTGCACTCAAAGTTCCATCGAAGTTTTCAGTAAAGACTGTATCGATAGGGGGAGCGAACTGACCAAAGGCGGTCGTTGCAGATACAACAAAAAGGAGGGTAGCTAGTAAGCTTTTCTTCATTGCTAAACGCGTTTGTGTTAACCTTTTTATAGGGCAATTACAAATATATAAAAATGGCAATGCGCCCGACTTTAACTAGGCTAAAAGTCGGGTTAGAATGAGGGAAAGACCACCTTGCTGATTAAGACAGTCTATTTCACGTTAAAATAGAAGATGCGTTCTCCTTCCAAATAGAGCTCTAGAAGGTCGTCACGATGCACTTGACCAACGCCGGCTGGTGTACCTGTAAATATCAAATCGCCAGTCTTCAGCGTGAAGTACTTGCTGACAT
>DJCX01000105.1:8905-9162 GCA_002430755.1 Flavobacteriales bacterium UBA5939
CCGTTGATATCTAAGTGAAAATCGATGTCGGAAATCGGCTTTTTTAAGTCTTTTAATTTGAAAAATCGACTAACTGCAGCACTACCGTCAAAGGCCTTTGCTTTCTCCCAAGGCAAGCCTTTTTCCTTGCATTTTGTCTGAACATCACGTGCTGTAAAATCAATACCTAAGCCTATTTCATCGTAGTATTTATGGGCAAAACGGGGTTCAATGTGCTTGCCGAGACGGTTAATTTTAACCACAACTTCAATTTCGTG
>DJCX01000004.1 GCA_002430755.1 Flavobacteriales bacterium UBA5939
TCGTGAATTGAGTCCAAAATTGACCTTGTTTAACAACGAGACCTTGTTGAACGAAGCCTTGTTTTTGCGCATTAAATCGGTTTGGGAAAATCGAGAGGAGGAGCAATTGGATGCAGAAAGTGCACGATTGCTCAAAGAGACCTATGAGGGTTTTGTGCGCAATGGAGCCTTGCTCGAAGGGCAGGAGCGTGAATCACTGAAGTCGATTAGTGAAAAATTGAGCAAGCTGTCACTGTCCTTTGGCGAAAATGTTTTGAAAGAAACGCAGGCCTTTGAACTTCATGTGGTAGATGCCGAAGAGTTGGCAGGATTGCCAGATGCTACCATCGCAAGTGCTGCTTCCTTGGCCAAGGAGAAGGGCAGGCCGGGTTATGTTTTTGGTTTAGACATGCCTACCTACATCAGCATCATGAAGTACGCCGATAATGTAGCACTTCGTGAAAAAATGTACCGTGCATACGGTACTCGAGCGGCCAAGGACAACGAGTACAACAACGAACAAAACATACAAGAATTAGTCAATACACGATTGGCAAAAGCCCAGTTGCTTGGCTTTGATTCTCATGCTGCGCTCACCTTGAGCAAACGCATGGCGAAAACTCCAGAGACTGTGTTATCGTTCTTGGACGATTTAAAAGCATTGGCAAAACCGGCTGCTGAGAAGGATTTGAATGCCGTTCAAGAATTCGCGAGCAATGCAGGGCATCAGGGCGAGGTAAAGCCTTGGGACTTTTCGTACTGGTCGGAAAAGCTTAAAAAGGCAACTTTAAATCTCGACGACAACTTGCTCAAGCCGTACTTCAAGATTGAGAATGTATTGGCTGGCGTGTTTGAAATAAGCGCCAAACTTTATGGATTGAGTTTTAAAAAGAATGCCAGTATCGCTACTTACCACGAGGATGTGGATGCTTATGAGGTATATGATAAAGACGGCGAATTTTTAAGTCTCTTATACACCGATTTCTTCCCGCGTGCTGGGAAACGTGCAGGTGCCTGGATGACGAGCTACAGAAGCATGTATAGCTTGGATGAGCAGATCGTACGTCCGCACATTAGCATAGTCTGCAACTTCACAAAACCCACTGCGGATAAACCTTCGCTATTAACCTTTAACGAAGTCACGACTTTGTTCCATGAGTTTGGTCATGCCTTGCACGGAATGATGGCACGCGGTACCTATCCTTCATTAACGGGAACCAGTGTGTATTGGGATTTTGTTGAATTGCCTTCACAGATTTTAGAGAATTGGTGCTACGAGCCCGAGGCGTTGGCCTTGTTTGCAAAGCACTATGAAACCGGTGAATTACTGCCCAAGGAATACGTGGATCGCATCGTAGAAAGCCAGCAGTTTATGGAAGGGTACGCCACATTGCGTCAACTCAACTTTGGGTATCTCGATATGACCTACCATGGACTTACTGAACCTATGGAAGGCACTGTGGCCGATTTTGAACGTACAGCAACAGCCGATACACAGCTTTTCTCACCTGTCGAGGGAACCTTATCCTCTACAGCCTTTAGTCATATTTTCCAAGGAGGCTATAGTGCCGGGTACTACAGCTATAAATGGGCTGAGGTACTAGATGCAGATGCATTCGAGCGTTTCAAAGAAGAGGGCATCTTCAGTGAGGCAGCAGCGAACGGATTTGCTGAGATTCTTTCTAGGGGAGGTACCGTAGCGCCAGACAAACTCTTCAAAAACTTTAGGGGTCGAGATCCAAAAGTGGATGCATTGTTGAAGCGGGCAGGTATTGCTGCTTAATGCATGCGAAGGGTTTTGTGACGGAATCGCCAATACAAGGCTATGGAAGCCAGTACGAGGCCGACAGTCAGTCCCATCCATACCCCTATAGGTCCTTTTTCTAGGTAAACGCCCAAGAAGTAACACAGCGGAACGGCAATCACCCAGTAGGCGACGAATGCTACAACGGTAGGAATATTTACATCCTTAATGCCGCGTAGGGCACCTAGCGCTGTGGCTTGCATACCGTCTGGCATCTGGAATATTCCTGCCGCCACCATCAATACGGCGGTGTATTGGAGCACCTCTGGATCCGAGCTGTAAAATTGAGGTAAGAAATTGCGTAGGAGAATAAGCAAGGTCATTGTGACGAGCATAAAGAAGAAGGTCAGGTGAAATAGACTTTGTCCTGCAAGGCGGAGCATGGGGTAATCCTTTCGACCCAACTGGTTGCCCATGCGAATGGTTGCGGCAGCTCCTAGGCCGCTCACCATCATGTAACTTACCGAAGCAATGTTCAATGCGATTTGATGCGCAGCTTGCTGTACGGGTCCAATCATACCTACAATAACGCCGCTCATGGCAAAGGCGCCGGCCTCAAAAACGTATTGAAGTCCACTTGGGACTCCAATGTCTAGGATCTCTTTAATGGTGGGCCAATTCACCTCAGAATCTCTCCAAAACGACCAATAGAGGGCGAATTTTTCTTTCTTACGGATGTAGAGCGCCATTCCACCGAGCATGAGGAATCGAGTAATCAATGTGCTCACTGCGGCACCAATCAACCCCAATTCTGGGAACGGACCCCAACCCGTAATAAGAGGGTAGTTTAATAGTACATTTAAGAAGTTGGCAGCCAAGCTCACACGCATAGCGGCTTTGGTATCGCTCAGGCCTTCAGCGAATTGCTTAAAGGCAAAGAAGCTCATCATCGGGACGATGGAAAAACCAACCACATGAATGTAGGGTAGGGCTTCAGCCACTACACGCTCGTCCTGGCCAAGCAAGTGCGCCCCTTCGGCGAAGAGGGCGATAAGGCCATAAATTATTAGGCCTAGGATACTGTTGAGTACGAGACCGTTTTTAAAATATTTTGTGGCTTTAGCAGGGTTTTCTTCACCGTCAGCCCCGGCGATTAATGGAGTAAGTCCATAGGCCACGCCGATGGCAAATACCATAGGAATGATAAGCACCGATACGGCAAGACTAATGGCTGCAAGTGGAATGGTTCCGAGGAACTTTCCGACCATGATAGAATCGGCCACGCTTACCATGATTTGCCCAAGCTGTCCTATGACAACCGGGTAGGCAAGGTTAAGGCTAATTTTATACTGCTGACTGTATGTACTCCAGCGGTAGACCATTAGAGGTTGTAGCGGTCGACTTCGCGTTGGTAGAAATCCTCAGCTTCACTGATGAGGCCTTCAAGGGTTTTTGTTAGATCACCTTCGTTTTCGTCGCTGATGTCGTCCAACCACTTCACCTCATCATTCTCTAGGTTGAGGATGAATGCTGGAAATTCAGTGTGTACGATGAAAATAGCATCAGGGCTATCAGTGTTATCTGCTACGAGGAATTTTGGGAAACTCATGTGCTTCTTTATTTGAAGCAAAAGTACGCTTATTTCCTCGCGAATTTATCTACGCACGATTTACTGATCGGATTTCCGCTTAAAATGTGGAGACGCTCCATGACGTTGCGGAATTCACGGATGTTTCCGGTCCAATCGTAGTCTTGTAAAGCAGCAATTGCTTGGGCATCAATTTCTTTTGCGGCAGTGCCGTATTCTTCGCCAATGGCTTTCAAGAAGTGGTCGGCAAGCAGCGGAATATCATCACGACGGGCATTTAGTCCAGGAACTTCCATGACTATGACGCCCAATCTGTGGTACAGATCTTCACGGAACTTGCCGTCGTCAATCATCTTGCGCAGGTCCTTGTTGGTCGCTGCCAATACCCGAACGTCCACCTTGATACTTTTATCGCCACCGACCGGGGTGATTTTATGTTCTTGCAGTACACGAAGTACTTTGGCCTGAGCGCTGAGGCTCATATCTCCGATCTCGTCCAAAAACAAGGTTCCACCGTTGGCCAACTCAAATTTTCCTTTGCGGTCTTTCTGCGCACCGGTAAAAGCTCCTTTTTTATGGCCAAAAAGTTCACTTTCAATCAATTCTGCAGGGATGGCTGCACAATTCACTTCAATCATTGCATTCTTACTGCGCTGACTCTGCTCGTGAATTTGGTGGGCCACTAGTTCTTTCCCTGAACCGTTAGGACCGGTAATAAGAACGCGGGCTTCTGACGGGGCTACTTTTTCAATGATGTCGCGCAGCTCCTGCATGCCAACACTTTCACCAATCATCTTGTATTTCTTGCTGACGCGCTTTTTCAAGGTTTTAACCTCACTGACTAGTTCTTTTTGCGTCAATGCATTTCTTACTGTACTCAACAATCGGTTGAGATCGGGAGGTTTAGGCAGGTAATCGTATGCACCTTTTTTCAAGCAATCTACTGCAGTGTTTATATCGCCGTGCCCAGAAATCATAATGACGGGAACGTCTGGATTGACGCTCATCATATGCTCCAGCACTTCCACCCCGTCCTTGTGGGGCATCTTGATATCACAGAAGACCAAATCCCAATTCCCCTCTCCGAAAGTCTCAATAGCCATTTTGCCGTCCTCCGCTTCATGGATAGAGTGGCTGGCGTTCTCCTCGAGAAGAATTTTCTTTAGTACCCTACGAATGGCTACTTCGTCTTCAATCAATAGTATTTTGCTCATAGTAATTCTTTAAACGGCCCTCTTTGCTTACTGGATATTTTCTAGTACTTCAACCATTTATACAATTCTTTCCAGGTTACCTTTTTACCGTACATCAATATACCTACTCTGTAGATCTTTCCGGCAAGCGCTACAACACCAAAAAATGTTGCTACCAATAGGGTCGCACTCAAAGCCATTTGCCATATCGGTACTCCGAATGGTAGGCGTATCATCATAGAGATGGGTGAGGTCAATGGAATCATGCTCATCCAAAAGGCTATAGGTCCGTTTGGATCTTGCACAATATTCATCGCAGTAGTAATGGCAATGATCATTGGGGCAGTTACAGGCAGCATGAACTGTTGGCTGTCGGCTTCTTGATCAATAGCCGAGCCCAATGCTGCGAAAAGTGCGCTGTATAGGAAGTATCCACCGAAGAAATAGAACACAAAACCACCCAAAACAACGGGGAAGTTGATGCTGTTAATCATGGCGAAGATATTTCCTTGATCGACCTGACTAAGATCTGGTGCATCAGGCCCCATTGGGACTTGCTGAGCGAAAATTTCTGGGTAGATGAAGGTGCTTACTACGGTGTAGATGGTACCCGAAAGGATGACCCAGATAAGGAATTGGACCACACCTACTAAACCGATACCAAGGATTTTACCCATCATCAGTTGGCGAGGACGCACGCTTGAGATAATCACTTCTACAATGCGGCTGGT
>DJCX01000027.1:0-1230 GCA_002430755.1 Flavobacteriales bacterium UBA5939
TGGGTTTGGATATACTGCCACATTACTTGGTGCCAATTCAAGTTCCTCATCGCCAATAAAGGCCGCTTTGTTAAGCTTGACATCCGTATACACGTGCCACTCGCCCGGTTGGTAGGTCAATGGTGCCGTTGCGTTGGTCACCACTATACTGTCACCTGTAAAGTAGTCGTACCACGTTCCTGTGTGCTGGAAGTTTGGATACACATCGCCCGAGTTTACTCGGAAATTCCCCACTACAGTTGCATTGGTGTCGGTAACTGAAAGGTTGATGCGCTTCGCACCGCCGTTGAGTGCATAGGTGAAGTTGTTCGTGTTAAAGACGCCATACTTTCTGCGCATATCTATAAGCGCCGCTGTGTAGAAATAGACTTTCTGGCGGTGCTGATTTTCGTAGTAGCTCCACAAAATTGGCTTTTCACACACACGACAAGGGTTGTTGATGGAGATGTCATAGGCCAATTCTTCAAACATGTACATCATCTTCGGACCTGGAATGGTGTATAAGAACGCATGGGTCAAAATCTTACGGTCTGCGAGCGTAGCCAACGTCTTAGTATCGTAGCTGCCGCTTGAGTTCCCGTAGGTCTTCACCTTGTATGCTGCACGTTCCTCGTCGTGGCTTTCCGTGTAGGTAATCAAGTGCTTGTCGTTCCAACCGCGCTCCTTGTAGATGCCCCATTTGAAATCGCTGTTGTTGGTGTATCCCATAGCGGCTTCGTAGTACTGGTGGGTAGCGTTACCCCAAAGCATCATGCCATAGTCGCTCAGCTCTTTTTCTTCGTTGTTTGGCCCCCAGTGCTCGAGGATGACGTAAAAGTCTTGATCAACATTCCATAGGGTGTCAGCCATGCGCTTCAATGCCGCAATTCTTGAAGACGAATAATTGTCCGCATTTGAATTGTTCGTGAAGCCCTTGGTGAAATCGAATCGGATACCGTCAATCTTAAATTCCTCAATCCAGTACGTATTAATGCGGTCCATGTAATTGCGGGTCGGCTGCACGAAATGATCAAAGTCGTTCCCCCAACAGTTTGGCGGGTGAGGACAATATTGATTCATGTACGGATTGTTGGCTGCCGGTCGGTTGTTCACACCGTCCCACCACATCTGGGCGATAGGATTCTGCCCATAGGCGTGGTTGAACACTTGATCGGTAATCACAGCAATGCCTCTAGAGTGGCAGCTGTCCACAAACTCTTTGAACTTATCAGGCGTACCGTAGTACTTGTC
>DJCX01000027.1:1438-6510 GCA_002430755.1 Flavobacteriales bacterium UBA5939
GTTGAACACTTGATCGGTAATCACTGCAATGCCTTTAGAGTGACAGCTATCTACAAACTCTTTGAACTTATCAGGCGTACCGTAGTACTTGTCAACTGCCATGTGAAACGAAGGGTTATAGCCCCATGAAGAGTTGCCTTCAAATTCAGAATTTGGCATCAATTCAATGGCGTTCACACCCAAGCGCGCGATGTAATCTAGGGTATCTATGACCGTCTGGTAGTTGCGGGTAGTCACAAAGTCACGGATGAGCAACTCATAGATGACCAACTCTTCTTGCGGCGGCGATTGGAAGTTGGTATTCTTCCATTGGTAAGGCGTCTTCGCGGTTTCATACAAGGAGACGTTACCCGTAGTTTTTCCTGCCGGATAAGCCGGTAAGTTGGGGTAGGTAGACGAAGAAATGTACCCGTCGTTCCAAGGGTCCAAGATTAAGGTAGAGAAAGGATCCGCCACGCGAAGCTGACCGTCGATCAGGTACTGGTAAGTAAACGGCTGGCCTGCTGGCACAGTGAGCTCCTTAAACCACCAAGCGCCCCCCGGCGTTCTAGTCATTGCGTTTTCAGGCTCTGGCAAATAGTCGTTCACAGAAGTGAGCACATACACACGGCTCTTGCCCGGTGCGTACAGCTTGAAAAATACAGTTGTGTCGTTCAGCTCGTTCAGCCCCATTTCCATTCCGCCCGGTAATGTTGCGACTTGTAGCGGCGGTTCTACCGCGTATTGGATAGTATCGTAAACCGTTGTTGAGCTGTCGGTTGCTTCAAGAATAACGGTGTGCATGCCCGGCACGGTGTCACTCAGGTAGAATGTTTCTTGCTTCGAGGAATCCTGGAAGACCAAGGTACCGTTATCATAGACTTTTAAATCACAGAACCTAGAAGCTGCCACGACGGTCTCTAGAGAATCTGTAGGAGCAATCAAAAGCGTGCTTTCGGGCTTCATGAATTGGGCGATTAAGCCGGCATTGGCTGGATAAATGTCGTAGTAGATGTCCGAACCGTCTGCTGCACGACCCACCACTGTTCCGTTGGCGTTACGGAATACAAAAGCCAATTTTTGAACGGTTACGTTGCTGCCAAAACCGTAATACGTTGGGATGTGGTATTCCAACTTGTGAAGGTTGTTTCCCAGAGAAGTCATCAAAACGTTGGGGTCAGCTGTACCCCAGTTTCCTTGAACGTGCTTCCAATCTGTAGGCGTTGTACTTGCGTTGGTTATCAAACCGGCATGTGCATACACCGGTGTGTAGCCCGTTAACGCACCATTTCCTTCCGTTGCGTCGTAGATGACCGTAATGGTATCGTTCTGTGACGGAAATGCAGGAGTAATATTCAGAATCTGTCCTTGGACAAAAAAGGACATCGCAGTAAAGGCTGTAATGGCAAAAGCTCTCATCTCAACTTTTTAGTTTCAGTAGTCGTTTCAACGTTGGCCATAAAGTTACGGCATCTTTGCTTGTGCTACCCCCCGACTTATGACCGGGACTTTCCTCTATTTATCTTTAATCGGCAGGTCAATTACGCAGTCCGATGCCTTAAAAATCAATAGCGTGATTGCCAATATCTATAAGAAGGCCTTGAGCCAATACATAGAAGCTATTACATTTGGAGCAAAATAACAGACCTATGAAAATCCCCTTTATCAAGCATTTGGTTGACTTTGTCGAGAAGAACGATGTGGATTACATCCACGAAACCATCGAGGTTTTAGAATCTATGGCAGATGTGCCAACGTTGAAAGACGAAGAAATGGAAGTCATTGGCGAATTGATCTCTAACCTTTACGGAGCGGTTGAGGTACAGAAAGAAATCGCACAGGGCACTGCCAAAAAAGATGCTTTAAATGGATTTATGAAGCGTGTTTTGGGATCAATTAACTAATTTAATTAGACCAAAAAACATACATCATGATTACCACAACCACCTCCACTGTTCCAGGAAAAGAAATTTCTGAAATCTTAGGCATTGCTCGCGGCTCCACCGTTCGCGCCAGAAACATCGGCCGAGACATTTTCGCCGGCTTAAAAAACATCGTCGGTGGCGAAATAGAGGAATACACGAAGCTCCAAGCCCAAAGCCGTGAACAAGCGATGCAACGCATGTTGCAAGACGCAGAGCGACTAGGCGCTGATGCGGTCATCAACGTTCGTTTTGGCACGTCCATGGTTATGCAAGGCGCAGCTGAAATGCTCGCCTACGGCACAGCAGTAAAACTCAAATAATGCCCGCGGCATTGCTAATTAATATCGCTGTGTGGGCTTTTATCCTTATCGCTTGTGTTGTTTTAGGCATTCGAGCCTACAACAAGCGCAGTGAAGAAGATTTCGAAAAGCGGGATAATTAGATTACCTCGAAATTATCAGCTCCTTAAATAAGAACTTGCCTTCGGCGCTAAACCTCAAGAGGTATGGACCCGACGGTAACGCCGATACATTCATTTTAGAGTCTTCTAGCCTCCCTGTTAGTACGGTTAATCCTACTGGGTTTATAACTTCGTATTGGACGCCGTCATTCAATCCCCTAACTTCTATCTCGTATGCTGAAGGATTGGGGTATATGGAAACGTCATTCGCTAAGTCCTCCAATGAAAGTCCGTTTACATCAACCGTAAGCGAATCTCTACTCACAGACAAAATGAAATTTGACCCGTCTTTGAGCTTAACAGCCTCCGCCAACAAAAATCCTGGACCGTTAGAAGTTGCTCCCCACTCAACTTGAATGGAGTCGTGTTGACCTACGGTAATTGTACCGTTTGTGCATATCCAAGAAATAGAATCGTAAAATTGTCCGTTTACCACATAATAGTCGCTTGGCGATCCTACGTAAACATACCCTGTGTCTCCAACTAAATCGATATCCGGAATAGGAATGTTGAGCAGCACAGTATCTATTAAAGGTTCGCCACAATCTCCTCGGTTTGCAAAATTGCCGTGTTGTGTAAAATAGACCTTCCATACACCCGGGAGATCTATAGAGTCTGTGCGTAAAAACAGTTCACTGTTTGAGCCTGAATAGTGGATACCGTTAATCCCAGATGTGTCGCCATTTGGACTAACTAGACAAACGATGTTTGAGTCAAGACTGTGTGAAGTGATGCTTATGTTTTCCTTGAGGTTGACATAAACGCTATCTGAGTACAATGTCGACGACGCATAATTTGCACTTATACCATACATGCTGGGCGTGTAGTTGTCGGTAAAATCTAACATAATCTCCCTATTGGTAACGCCCATAATTTTAGGAACATTATTTGTGTCTTTTGCCCATTCAATAATTCGAACCGTGAGTAGGTTAAACTGTGCTGAATCGTTTTTAACCATTAAGACCCTATTGTTTGCATCAAGGGTATATTCTCCGCCTGGACCTAAAGGAGTAGCATTAGTATATCCGTTAGTTGTATCGTAATCGATATTGTACATATTCAAGAAATACTGACTCATCGAGCCCTTCTTGCTTGGTATTATTGAAAATGAAAGGCTGTCTCCATCAGGGTCGGGTGAACATATCTCTACGGGAGTTGGTGTGTTTATTGGAGCACTGAAATATTCACCCGAGTATTGTGGACTATTGTTGTACGCTCTAACACCCGAACGACCCGTTAAAATGATGGCCCGTACATACTGATTAGGAACCCCTCCAGTCGTGTCTATATTTGCAATGTATGGCACACGACAGCACCAGTTGTGGACAAATTCATATTGAGAATATGGATCTAGGTCTATGGTCTGTTTCCAACGCATTCTGTTGTAGTTGTAATCATCATTACACTTCGATTGTTTCCCAACCTGAAGCACAGAAGACATCGAAACTTGGGGATAAGGCGCGGCTTGGCTCACTTTTCTGTAGCGGCCAAAAGAGGTAGACGTCGAGCCTGCCCAACCTGAGTCTGAAGAATAATTGAAATACACATCGTATTTAACTGTTCCATCCGTATTTAGACCAACATATTCGAAAGAAAACGCTCCACCGAGATCAACTTGGAGTTGCGCGGAACACACATGAGAAAAGGAAAGGAGTACAACTGAAAGTAATAGCTTTTTCATAATTGTACTTTTAAGTAGAGAAAAGTTACACCTTATGAAAGCGTTACTTGTTTCATTTTGACCCTAATGTGTTAATAATAAGGTAGTTGTGTTTTACCTTAATGTAAGGCGCCTCAGCATCCGAATCGCTCCTAGGAAAGCTGCTGAATACGATCGCACATGTACCGAATAACATCGGGGTCGTGAGAGATGAAAATCATACTCAGGCCCCGATTTTTTTTGATCCCATTCAGAAGATTAAGCACCTGTGCTTGAACACTCACGTCTAAGGCGCTGACACTTTCATCACATATCAATACTGTTGGATCTGCTGCCAAGGCTCTAGCAATGCCTATGCGCTGGCGCTGGCCGCCGGAGAAGTCCTTGGGCTTTTTGCTGAGGTCGGAAGGGTGCAAGCCTACTTCTTGCAACAGGGCGGATGCTTTTTCCTTGCGCCCCACAGCGGAGAGCTCTGGAGCGTGATGGGAAAGGACTTGGTTGAGAATGCGGCCTATGGTATGGCTTCGGTTTAGAGCGGATGAAGGGTCTTGGAAAATGAATTGGACCCGGCCTTCATTGCCTTCAAAATTTCGAATGGAAAAGCTCGATGGAACGAGGTCTACTACTGCCCTTCCAATGCTGCTCTTCCCGCTTCCCGAGGGTCCTATAAGGCCTAGTGTTTCACCGGTGTTCAGCGTTACATCAAGGTCTTGTACGACCCATTTTGTCGATTTCTTCCAGCCTTTGCGTACCGTATATCCTATGTTCAGCCCTTCAATGTGTAGGGCCTTAGAATCGGTTTTTGTAGCAACTAGTTTGGTCGCTTTTGGGGCGCCATTGCCTTCCAAGAAATCCGATAGAACGGGCAATGGGTAGGGACGGCCGCTCTTAGGAGGACGACACGCCAGTAGGCCCTTGGTATAGGGATGCTTGGGCGCATTGAATACTTCTTTTGCAGCGCCCTGCTCGACCGTTTTGCCTTTGTACAGGACCACGACACGATCGGAGAATTCAGAGACGACTTCAAGATCGTGGGAGATGAACCACA
>DJCX01000149.1:0-1162 GCA_002430755.1 Flavobacteriales bacterium UBA5939
GAGATTTTAAGTTTGAAATACCCGGAAAAAAGTGGTTTCTTTGCCGACCGAATTAGAGCAATTAAGAAAGAAAAGAACTCATGACAGCACTATTCTCTATCCTTATCGTAGTTATCTCAGTACTACTTGTTTTGGTGATTCTCGTACAGAATCCAAAAGGCGGTGGTTTGAGCTCAGCTTTTGGTGGCGACAGCCCTCAGATGTTGGGTGGTGTTAAAAAGACTACGGACTTCCTAGACAAAGCGACTTGGGGTTTGGTTATTGGTCTTTTTGTGTTGGTGATCGCTATGAACATGAGCGGTGGCGAAACGGTAGAAGAAGAGGATACTTTATTGCGTGAGCAAGTAGAGGGTGCTGTTCCTTTCCAGCCTGCTGTTCCTGCACCAGCTGCAGATGCACCAGTAGAGGACATGCCGTTAGAAGGTATGCCTGAGAGCGTTGAAGAATAAGAAGTTCTAAGAAATAGTTGAGCCCGAATGGTCCTGCCGTTCGGGCTTTTTTTATCTTCCAAAACTGACAGTTCTTCGTTTTGAAAGGTCGGGTTTGGTGTCAGAGTGGCACTAAAACTGAATTGGCACAAAATTTCGAGTAGGAAGAGCGACAAACATTAAAAACTCAAATCATGGCAGATTTAAACATTCGTCCGTTAGCTGACCGAGTAATTATTGAACCGGCAGCTGCTGAAACAAAGACAGCTTCGGGAATTATTATTCCTGATACTGCACAAGAAAAACCTCAGAGAGGTACTGTTGTGGCTGTAGGCCCAGGTAAAAAAGACGAGCCTATGACGGTAAGCGTCGGGGATGCAGTATTGTACGGTAAGTACAGCGGTACTGAATTCAAGTACGAAGGTGGTGATTACCTCATCATGCGTGAGGCGGACATCATGGCAATTGTTTAATCCGAACTGATAAAAAAGTATAGACATGGCAAAAGAAATTTCATTTGACGTAGATGCAAGAAACAGCCTCAAAGCGGGTGTTGATGCGTTGGCAAACGCTGTGAAGGTAACGTTGGGTCCTAAAGGGCGTAATGTGATCATTGAAAAGGCATTCGGTGCGCCGCACGTAACTAAGGATGGTGTATCGGTAGCTAAAGAAATCGAGTTGGAAGACAAACTCGAGAACTTGGGTGCTCAGATGGTGAAAGAAGTGGCTTCAAA
>DJCX01000149.1:1480-21454 GCA_002430755.1 Flavobacteriales bacterium UBA5939
ATCTACCACCACGGGTTGAAAAACGTGGCTGCGGGCGCAAACCCAATGGACTTAAAGCGCGGTATTGAAAAGGCCGTGAATGAATTGGTTAGTGAGTTGAAAAGTTTGAGCCAAGAAGTAGGTGACGATAATAGCAAGATTGAGCAAGTTGCTTCAGTTTCTGCGAATAATGACAACTCTATTGGTTCGTTGATCGCGGAGGCTATGGCTAAAGTGAAGAACGAAGGTGTAATTACTGTAGAAGAAGCGAAGGGTACCGAAACGTACGTTGATGTGGTGGAAGGTATGCAGTTTGATCGCGGCTATTTGAGCCCGTACTTCACGACCAACACGGAGAAGATGGTGGCGGAATTAGAGAACCCGTACATCTTGATCTATGACAAGAAGGTGAGCTCCATGAAGGAGTTGTTGCCAATTCTTGAGCCTGCGGCTCAAAGTGGTCGACCGCTGCTCATCATCGCTGAAGATGTAGACGGCGAAGCGTTGGCTACATTGGTAGTAAACCGCATCCGTGGCTCGCTCAAAATTGCTGCAGTGAAGGCCCCAGGCTTTGGCGACCGTCGCAAGGCAATGCTAGAAGATATCGCTATCCTAACCGGTGGCCAGGTAGTGAGCGAAGAGCGCGGAATGACCCTTGAAGGTGCTACTCTAGATATGTTGGGTACTGCCGAGAAAGTGACCATTGACAAAGACAACACGACCATCGTCAATGGTGCAGGAGAGGGAGAAGCGATCGCAGCACGAGTTGCTCAAATCAAAGCACAAATTGAAAATACAACATCAGATTACGACCGTGAGAAGTTGCAGGAGCGCTTGGCGAAACTAGCCGGTGGTGTAGCTGTACTTTATGTAGGTGCCGCATCTGAGGTTGAGATGAAAGAAAAGAAAGACCGCGTAGACGATGCACTGGCAGCGACTAAAGCGGCAGTTGAAGAAGGTTTTGTTCCTGGTGGTGGTGTAGCGCTCGTACGTGTAAGCTCTGTTTTGGAAAGCTTACAGGGCGAAAATGAAGACCAAACTACCGGTATTCAGATTGTAGCAAAAGCTATCGAAGAGCCACTTCGTCAGATTGTACACAACGCAGGTCTTGAAGGTTCTGTAGTAGTGAGCAAGGTGAAAGAAGGTAAGGACGACTTCGGATTCAATGCGAAGACAGATACTTACGAGAGTATGTACGAGGCAGGTGTTATTGACCCAACAAAAGTGACTCGTGTAGCCCTCGAAAATGCTGCTTCTGTAGCAGGTCTATTATTGACCACGGAAGCGACCATCACTGAGATTCCTAAGGATGAACCAGCTATGCCAGCTCCAGGAATGGGCGGCGGCATGGGGATGATGTAACTCTCAGCATTTAGCTAGAACTAGAAAGCCACCCAGCGGGTGGCTTTTTTTATTTGGTAAACGCTTCCAGATACTTCGCGATGTACTGTTCGCGGTGCTTGTACTTGTATTGCATCACGTATCGCGGGTGCTCGAGGGGCACGAGCTCTGGTGTGAAGCTGTACTCCTTGTTGAGCTTCTGCAGGAACTTTAGATTCTTCCCGGTACCAAAGACGATGATGCGTTCATTTTTTCCGGCCAATTCAATTTGCTTTTTAATCTGCTCCAATAAATACGGCGCTAATGCATTGGAAAAGCTGGCGCGGTCGTAGTAATTGAAATTGACCCAATTGCCGTTTTTATTGACTACAAACCCCAATGGACAAACAGATCCAATGAAAAACTCATTGTAAAACTTCTCTGGACCTCCGAAGGCATTAATTGCTTCATAGACAAATACGGAGCTAGGTTCGTGGGTTGAGAAACTTTCAAAGGGAATGCCGCATTCAATCAACCGCTTCGTATCGGTAAAAGGTATACCTGTGGCGCCTGCGCCGAGGCGACCTGGATTGATGCCAAGGATCAGGTTTCGAGGAGTGTCGTCGCTGTAAAATTTGCGGTAGAACCCGCTTAGCGCCTTCTCTTGCTCAGGACGTGCTCCTTCGAAAGGATTGAGCACATCTAAATCTACATCGAGGAACTTACGGTCGAAATCGAGTGCACTGTAAAAGGCCAATATCTGTTCGGCCTTGGTCATTTTTTGTTCAGCTGATTCATGGTGGTATTAATCCCAGCCAATCCGAAGTTTTGACACATCTTAACGGCGTGTTCAATAAGCGCCGGAAGATCAAGCGCTTCATCCTTGTTCCATTCGCCGAGTACGTAGTCTACCTGACGCCCTTTCGGAAAGTCGTCGCCAATACCGAATTTAAGTCTAGGGTAATCGCTGCGACCAAGTTTGGCTTGAATGTCTTTTAGACCGTTGTGTCCGGCATCTGACCCTTTGCCCTTCATCCGAAGTGAACCGAATGGGATAGCAAGATCGTCTACGACAACCAGTACATGCTCTATGGGGATTTTTTCCTCCTGCATCCAATAGCGAACAGCATTGCCGCTAAGGTTCATGAAGGTGGTAGGCTTGATGAGCCTGAAGATTCTGCCTTTGATTCTAGCCTCTGCAGTCATTGCATAACGCCCAGGTTCAAAAACAACATTGGACGCCTTGGCAAAGGCGTCCAATGTCAAAAAACCAATATTATGACGGGTATTTTCATACTCGGCTCCGGGATTACCCAAACCGACAATGAGGAACTTCTTCATACCCGTTAAGGTACAATTTATTCAGCAGCAGCTGCTTCAGCTGGAGCTTCAGCACCTTCAGCGCCTTCTTCATCCTCGTCTTCGTCCTCGTCAACAGCACCACGTGCTTTCTTAACGGTAACAATTACTGCAGTATCTGCGTTAAGGATTTCAAACCCTTCTGAAGGGACATCGCTTACACGGATTGACTTACCAATTCTAAGTTCGGCAATGTTCAAATCTATGCTCTCTGGGAACTGACCTGGCACCGCGCGAACTGAAAGTTGACGCAAAATAGTCTTAAGCTTACCACCGTTCAATACACCACGTGCTTGGCCGTGAAGGACTACTGGGATGTTCATAGTCACTGCCTTTCCATCTACCAACTGAATGAAGTCGATGTGCATCAACTGATCAGTTACAGGGTGGAATTGGATGTCTTGAATCACTGCTTCTACAGTAGTATCTCCCACTGTGATTTTCGCAGTCTTTGCTTCCGCAGTGTATACAAGTCCTCTAAATGCTAGAGTAGGTGCAGAAAAGTGAATGGGCGCTTCACCACCGTATACAACACACGGTACGTTTCCTGCTTTACGCTCTGCTTTTGCGAATTTAGAACCAACCTCGGTTCTTACATTTCCTTGAATTTCAACAGACTTCATCTAATCTTGTTTATTCGGGTATTACATTATGAAGTGTCCTGAAATACTCTCATGGTGGTGAACTTTTTTCATCACCTGAGCGAACATTTCAGCAACTGAGATCACTCGGATCTTCGGGTTTTCTTGTGTTTGTGGAATAGTATCGGTTATGACCAATTCTTCCAATGCGCTATTTGCAATTCTCTCGTGGGCTGGCCCGCTGAGAACGCCGTGCGTACAGTAAGCGCGAACTGTTTTAGCACCCTTTTCTTTCAACATTTCTGCCGCTTTGCAAAGAGTACCGCCAGTATCAACCATATCGTCAACAAGAATGACATTCTTGCCGTCCACATCTCCGATAACGGTCATTTTATCAATTACGTTCGCTTTCTTACGTTCCTTGTAACAGATAACCACATCCGCCTCAAGTTTTGAACCGTAGGCATGCGCACGCTTGGCACCTCCCATGTCTGGAGAGGCGATACAAAGGTTGTCCAACTTCATTTCCTCGATGTCTTCGATGAAAAGTGCTGAAGAGAACAAATGATCAACTGGAACTTCAAAGAAACCCTGAATCTGGTCAGCATGAAGGTCCATGGTCATTACACGAGTCGCGCCTGCTGCCATTAGCATTTTAGCTGCTAGCTTTGCACCTATCGGTACTCTTGGCTTGTCCTTTCTGTCCTGACGAGCAAGACCGAAGTAAGGCACTACCGCTGTAATGTGTTTTGCTGAAGCGCGTTTAGCTGCATCACACAACATCAAAAGCTCCATCAAATTGTCTGCGGGAGGATTGGTGCTCTGAATTAAAAATACACGTCCACCACGCACTGTTTCCTCGAATGAAGGACAAAACTCTCCATCACTAAATTCAGTGATTTTAACATTCCCCATAGGAATACCGTACTGTCCCGCAATTTTCTTAGCGAGATCCATCGTGTGTCGACCGGCAAATATTTTTGCTTCAGGTAGCATCTGTACTGTGTATCAGTGTTATTAACGCAATTCACGCACCTCCGAAGAGGGGTGCAAATGTAAGTAAAAGAACATTAAAAATTGCCCTAAAAAACTAGTGGATTCAATTTCTTAGAGAAAATGTTAGGAGAATTCGAAAAGCCCCTTATTTTTGCCCTCCAATTCCACAGAAGCCTAGGTGGCGGAATTGGTAGACGCGCTGGATTCAAAATCCAGTTCCTTCGGGAGTGCGGGTTCGATTCCCGCCCTAGGTACTAAAGCCTCGTTCTTGTCAGAACGAGGCTTTTTTGAGCCCCGGTTAATGAAGCGTTTTACTTTTCGATCAAGAGATATTCTTTGTTTCCGCATTTAAAAGAGATGGCGCTGCCCGCACCAAAGAACTTCACCTTAGTGTTTTCGAAATACTCATCTCCATAACGTTTACAAATCGATTTCATAAGAATTTGAATTTCTCTATCGGGTACAATAAAATCAAATTCAGTAGAGACCATATAATCTGGTAGCTCGAATTGCAGAAGAATTTCATCTTCGGTAAAAACCATTCTCGCTTCACCAATCAAAGTTCTTTTTGCCACCTCAGTTTTAACTTGATAAGCATCATAAACGATCTCTTCATCTGTCAACTCTATGACATCAAATTGCTTGGCTTCAAAAGTCGAGTCTGCAAAGTTTTGAATGCTTGCGCTTCCACCGAATACTGAATTGAATGGAATTAAAAAAGACAGAATGAGAGAAAATCGTTTCATTTGGTTGGTTTTGTCAAAGGTGGAACTTGTTTATTTCTTTCGGGCATTCTTCAAATTATGTATAATTTAAGTAATTGTAAAACAGCGGTTTATGAGTAATTTTTATAGAAAGTAGCTATTTAGGTTTTATTTATTGTTTCATTTTGACTCAATTCGAATATTTAAGGTAGACTTAACAGGGACAGAGAATGGTTGGTCTTGGATAAACTACTATTCTCAAATAAGCTTAGTTAGATTCCGCGGCAAGGTTATATTTGGTTCATGGTTCAAACGGAAAAGCAAAAGAAATACGATAAGGCATACCTCAGGATGGCATTAGAATGGGCGCAACTCAGTCATTGCCAGCGCAAAAAAGTTGGGGCGCTCATTGTGAAGGATCGGATGATTATTTCAGACGGTTTTAATGGAACGCCCACTGGATTTGAGAATCCATGCGAAGACGAGGAGAACTATACCAAATGGTATGTGTTACATGCTGAGGCGAATGCGATTACCAAAGTGGCCAGCAGCACTGCCAGTGCACGCGGTGCTACATTATACATCACCATGAGTCCATGTAAGGAGTGCAGCAAATTGATACATCAAGTAGGTATCAAAAAGCTCATTTACATCAATGAATACAAAGACCGCAGTGGCCTAGACTTTTTGATAAAGGCAGGGGTTGAGGTGGTTCAAATGGACATCGATTGAAACGAGAAAACGTCATTTTATGGGTAGCGTTCTTCCTGCTCTTCGGGGTATGGATAGGAAGCAAATTTGGTGAGGCTCCTCAAGCGGGGGATAAGATGAGCCAATTCTTTGATTACCTGAAAGAGGAATATGTGGAAGAATTGGATATGGATTCTCTTCAGGCCGAAGCTATGGATCATATTTTGTCTTCTTTGGATCCTCACAGTACGTACATCCCTTTAGATGAAGGCGCAGCTATGGCTGAGCGTATGCAAGGTGGCTTTTCTGGTATAGGTGTAGAGTTCGCCATTAAAAAAGACACCCTCGTTTTCGTTCATGTCATGAAGCCTGGGCCCGCGGATGCTTCGGGTATTCTGTCGGGCGACCGCGTATATGCTATTGATAAAGACACCATTGTTGGTGAATCATTGACCAACGATATTGTTACATCGAAAATAAAGGGACGTCGGGGGACTTCTGTGTCGCTTGAGGTCATTCGAGGAAAAGAACAACTGTCCTTCGAGGTACAAAGAGATTTAGTCCCAATCGAAAGTGTATTACATCTGCCTGTTGAGGATGGGGTAGGCTACCTAAAGATAGACCGATTCGCAGAGACTACTCACGACGAATTTGTGGCGCATTTGGACTACCTCACGGCGACGGGAATGGAAGAATTAATTATCGACCTTCGAGACAATCCCGGTGGATACTTGCACGAATCTGTAGCTATGGCAGATGAGTTTTTGGGTGATAATAAGAACATTGTAACGACCAAATACAAGGACGGTTCTACGAATACGTCCACGGCAAAATCGGGGAATAGATTCGAAGAATTGCCGGTCCATATTCTCATTAATGAAAATTCAGCCAGTGCCTCAGAGGTATTTACCGGTGCACTTCAAGACCACGACCGAGCAACTGTATACGGCCGAAAATCTTTCGGCAAAGGATTAGTTCAAGAGGATAAAGTACTCGGCGACGGTTCAAAAGTTCGTTTAACCGTAGCCTACTATTATACACCAAGCGGTAGATCCATTCAGAAACCATATCGTGAAGGCCAAGTGGTTAATGAAGGTGTTTTTATAAGTGATACGGGTCGCGTTCTCTATTCCCAAGGGGGGATTGAGCCTGACGTGGAAATCACCAATGACAGTGCTTCCTACTTCTGGACATTTTCTTACGGCACCATTGATGCCTTCGGGTTTAATTATGCCGATTCTCACCGTGGCAATTTCAAAGACTTGAACTTCTCAAATTTTTACAGCGATTTTACAATTTCTGAGGACATACTCAGTTCGTTTTTAGAGTTTGGCGGTTATGGTATAGTACTCGAGGACCTTGGTACTTTTGACCGTAAAGAGCTGTCTTTATTGCTCAAAGCAGGTATTGCTAGAAACCTGTGGGGTTTTGATGCCTACAGGAAGGTGTTGCTGAAAGACGATGCGTCCATTGCTCAGATTAAGTCTACAATAGGACAGTAAATAGTAAGCTAAAAAAGAACCCCCGAGCGCATCGCGCTCGGGGGTTTTTCTTTTTCTAAGAGGTAAATCTTAGTGCTCGTGACCTTCGTGGTCTTCGTGCATTTCTTCAGCTGCTGCTTCTTCAGTAGCTTCTTCCATAGTAGAATCAGCTTCTTCAGCTGCAGCAGAGTCTGCTGCTTCTTCCATTGCAGGAGCCTCTTCAGCTACCTCTTCCATTGCTGGCTCTTCTGCCGGCGCTTCTTCAGCTGGTGCAGCACAAGCTACCATAGCTAGTGCAACTACTGCTGAAGCAAAAATGTTGAACTTTTTCATCTCGCGAATGATTTTTTAATTGTAGGAACCAATATATATGAAAATCAAAACCTTATGATTGATTTTTCATTAAAGTTTTCCCAACTGCTCGTTAAGGGACACTTTTTCACTCGTTAAAGCCTTCAATTCACCCATTGAGATTCGGATTTGTTCCATGGTATCGCGGAATCGAACGGTAACCGTATTGTCTTCCAAACTTTGGTGATCCACAGTAACACACAGCGGCGTACCAATGGCATCTTGACGACGGTAACGTTTTCCGATGGCATCTTTTTCATCGTATTGGACCATGTGGTCAAACTTCAAAAGATTGACAACTTCTCGAGCTTTCTCTGGCAATCCGTCTTTCTTTAAAAGAGGAAGCACGGCTACTTTATAAGGTGCTAAAAAGGCCGGTACATTTAATACAGTGCGCTGACTTCCGTCTTCGAGAGTTTCCGTAATCAGACTCTTAGAAAGTACCGCTAGGAACATTCGGTCGAGACCAATCGAGGTTTCAACTACATACGGTACATAGTTTTCTCCGATTTCCGGATCAAAGTATTGCAGCTTCTTCCCACTGAACTCTTCGTGTTGCTTCAAATCGAAATCTGTGCGCGAATGAATGCCTTCTAGCTCTTTGAATCCGAACGGGAAGTTGAATTCGATATCTGCCGCAGCATTTGCATAGTGCGCAAGCTTTTCATGGTCGTGGAAGCGGTAGTTACTATCGTCGAAACCGAGGCTCTTGTGCCAGGCTAAACGTTTTTCTTTCCAGCTTTCGTACCACTCCATTTCAGTGCCAGGACGCACGAAGAACTGCATTTCCATCTGCTCGAACTCGCGCATACGGAAGATGAATTGGCGTGCCACAATCTCGTTTCTAAAGGCCTTTCCAATCTGGGCGATACCGAAAGGAATTTTCATTCTTCCCGTTTTCTGCACGTTGAGGTAGTTCAAGAAGATTCCTTGGGCAGTCTCAGGACGAAGGTAGAGTGTTGAGGCGCCCTCGGCTACAGAGCCCATTTGAGTGCCAAACATGAGGTTGAATTGACGTACATCGGTCCAATTCATCGATCCACTCACAGGACATTTAATCTGCTCGTCTTCGATGAGTTGTTTCACGTCCGCGAGATCTTCAGCATCCATCGCTTTCACAAAGCGATCCATTATGGCCTTGATTTTTTCTTGGTAGCCAAGAACTCGACCGTTGGTTGCTAGGTACTGCTCTTTATCAAAGGCATCACCAAAGCGTTTGGTAGCTTTCTTAACCTCTTTCTCGATCTTCTGACGAATTTTCTCGACATGATCTTCAATCAAAACATCCGCGCGGTAGCGTTTTTTGCTGTCTTTGTTGTCAATCAGAGGATCATTAAAAGCATCAACGTGGCCAGAGGCTTTCCATGTGGTTGGGTGCATGAAGATGGCAGAGTCAATTCCGACAATGTTCTCGTGCATTTGTACCATGGCACCCCACCAATAGGCTTTGATGTTGTTTTTGAGTAATGCCCCACATTGACCATAATCGTATACAGCGCTCAATCCGTCATAGATTTCGCTGCTTTGAAAAATGAATCCATACTCCTTGGCGTGGGAGATTACGTTTTTGAATTGATCGTCAGCCATTATAAAGAGGTCTTAAACCGTTTGTAACAAAGGAATGAGATTGGTGAAAAATAATTTCACTGCAATCGCGAGCAAGATAATACCGAAAACTTTGCGAAGCACGCTCAATCCGCCGGGTCCAAGAATGCGCTCAAGGCGTTCGGTATTCTTAAGAACCGCATAAACTACTATCATATTGGCAACGATGGCAATGATGATGTTGATATTATCAAATTCCGCCTGTAGTGAGACTAAAGAGGTCATTGAACCTGCGCCAGCGATGAGCGGGAAAGCAATAGGTACAATTGAAGCAGTGCTCGGACTTTCCTCTTTATAAAGAGTGATGCCAAGTATCATTTCTAGTGCCAAGAAGAAAATCACAAAGCTCCCCGCAATGGCAAAGCTTTGCACATCAACGCCCAATAGGTTCAATATACTTTCTCCAACAAAGAGAAATACGATCATAATGACACCGGCAACAATAGTTGCTTTCTCACTTTGGACGTGGCCTACTTTCTTACGAAGACTGACAATGATCGGAATACTACCCGGAATATCAATGACAGCGAAAAGAATCAAAAAAGCACTCAGTGCATCGTTAATGTTAAATCCCACGGTGTTTAGTTTTTTGGCAAAATTAGCTTCTTTAGGTTCAAAAATCGGCGGAAGTCTTCGTTAGTTTTGTAGTATGATTGACATCGATAACAAATTGCTTTCTACGGACCTTTTCAAAAAGGAATTTGTCTGTAATCTCAGTGCCTGTAAAGGTGCTTGTTGTGTTGAGGGCAATGCTGGTGCGCCTGTGGAAGAAGAAGAGGTGGCCATTCTAGAATCGATTTACCCAAAGGTCAAGCCGTATTTAACCGAAAAAGGCATTCGTGAGATTGAAAAAGTGGGAACTTCCGTTGACGGTCTTGGCGAAAAGGAAACGCCTATAATCGGAGGGAAGGAATGCGCATACACGGTGTTCAGTGAAGATGGTGCGGCGCATTGTGGTATTGAGAAAGCTTACAATGATGGTATCATTGATTGGAAGAAACCGATCTCATGTCATCTTTATCCTATTCGCATCGCTCGCTATACAGATTTTGAGGCGTTGAACTACGACCGCTGGTCCATATGTTCGGCGGCCTGTTCTTTGGGTGAGGAATTAAAGGTGCCAGTCTACAAGTTTTTGAAAGACCCTTTGATCAGAAAATACGGTCCAGCTTTCTATGAAAAAGTGGAAATCGCGGCCGATTTAATTGAGAAAAACGGACTTAAAAAGTCTCAACAGTAGAAATCTTCAGGCACTTATCGGCTCCGTCCCAATAGTAGTCAACAGCGAGGGCCGTATTCAATAATTTTTCGTTGTTAATAACTACGGGAAAAACCCAAATAGTGGTTCTTGTTATTGGTGTAAATCGTGGCCATGTTTGTAGAGGCCGTTCAGCTACGGACACGTATTGAGCATCCTACTCCGCTGAAAAACCAAAAACATAATTAGTTGGAAATCAATACATTAACAATGATTAATGCGGGTTTCCGACCTTAAAATTTTTGCTTTATGCAACAGGAACCAATTTTACAAGACAACAAAAACAGGTTTGTGATTTTCCCAATCCAGCACAGCGATATTTGGGATTGGTACAAGAAGCAAGAAGCTTCATTTTGGACAGCGGAGGAAATTGATTTGCACCAAGATGTCGTGGATTGGAAAAAGCTAAATGACGACGAGCGTTACTTCCTTAAGCACATCTTAGCATTCTTCGCGGCCTCTGATGGTATTGTAAATGAAAACCTTGCAGAAAACTTTGTGAACGAGGTACAGTACTCGGAGGCGAAATTCTTCTACGGTTTCCAGATCATGATGGAAAACATCCACAGTGAGATGTACTCCCTACTCATTGACACCCTTGTGGATAATGATGCTGAAAAAGACGAATTGTTCAACGCTATCGAGCGCTTTCCTGCGATTAAGAAAAAGGCTGATTGGGCGTTGCGTTGGATTGAGTCTGAATCATTCGCAGAGCGTTTGATTGCATTCGCGGCGGTAGAGGGCATTTTCTTCTCAGGAGCGTTTTGTTCCATCTTCTGGATGAAGAAAAGAGGTTTGCTACCAGGTTTGGCGACTTCCAACGAGTTTATTTCTCGTGATGAAGGTTTGCACCGTGATTTCGCTTGTCACTTGCACAACAACCACTTGGTAAACAAGGTGCCGGTAGACCGTATCACTCAAATCATTACTGAAGCATTGGACATTGAGCGTGAGTTTATCACGGAATCATTGCCAGTGAATTTGATTGGAATGAATGCAAAATTGATGTCTGAATACCTTGAATTCGTAACAGACCACTTACTAGAGACTTTGAATTGTCCAAAGGTGTACGGTACTGCGAATCCATTCGACTTTATGGATATGATCTCGTTGGAAGGAAAAACAAACTTCTTCGAGAAACGTGTCTCAGAATACAAAAAAGCAGGAGTTGGTGAGAGTCAGGAAGATCACAACTTCGACAATGCGTTTGGTGGCGACATGAGCTTCTAAACGAAAAAGAACACAAGAACACACCCAAGAGAATAAGCTATGATGCGCGTACTTAAAAGAGACGGAAGAAAGGAGGCGGTAAAGTTTGATAAGATTACTGCACGTATTGAAAAACTATGTTACGGATTGAGCGAATATGTTGATCCAGTAGCGGTAGCAAAGCGTGTAGTGGACGGCGTTTATGACGGCGTAACCACCTCAGAGTTAGATAATTTGGCTGCAGAAACTGCTGCGTCAATGACTATCAAACATCCGGACTACGCGAATCTTGCAGCAAGAATTGCCGTGAGTAACTTGCACAAGAGTACCAAGAAGAGCTTTTCGGAGACTGTTAAAGATTTGTACGAATACATCAACCCAGAAACGGGCAAAAAAGCACCATTGATTGCTGATGATGTGTACGAAATCATTCAAGCCAATGCGGAATACTTGGATTCGCAACTGATCTACGATCGCGATTTCTCCTACGACTACTTTGGGTTCAAAACACTTGAACGTTCGTACTTGCTTCGCATGCACGGAAAGATTGTTGAGCGTCCTCAGCAAATGCTCATGCGTGTAAGTATTGGTATTCACAAAGACGATCTTGAGGGTGCCCTGGAGACCTATGAGTTGATGAGCAAGAAGTACATGACGCATGCAACACCAACGTTGTTTAATGCTGGTACGCCAAAACCTCAGATGAGCTCTTGTTTCCTTTTGACAATGAAGGAAGACAGTATTGATGGTATCTACGACACCTTGAAGCAGACAGCTAAAATCTCGCAGAGCGCCGGTGGTATTGGACTGAGCATTCATAATATTCGTGCTACGGGATCATACATTGGTGGAACCAACGGTACTTCCAACGGAATTGTTCCAATGTTGCGTGTGTACAACGATACTGCTCGTTATGTAGATCAAGGAGGCGGTAAGCGTAAAGGATCATTTGCCATTTATGTAGAACCATGGCACGCAGATATCTACGAGTTCTTGGATTTGAAGAAGAACCACGGTAAAGAGGAAATGCGTGCACGTGATTTGTTCTACGCAATGTGGATTCCAGATCTTTTCATGGAGCGCGTTGAGAAGAATGAAGAGTGGACGCTCATGTGTCCAAACGAATGTCCAGGTTTGTTCGATTGCCACGGCCAAGAGTTTGTAGATCTATACACTAAATACGAAAGTGAAGGTAAAGGTCGCCGTACGGTGAAAGCTCGTGAAGTATGGGCGAAAATCATGGAAAGCCAGATTGAAACTGGAACGCCATACATGCTCTACAAGGATGCTGCAAACTTGAAATCAAACCAGCAGAATTTGGGAACAATTCGTTCATCAAACTTGTGTACGGAAATCCTAGAATACACGTCACCGGATGAGGTTGCCGTATGTAACCTAGCGTCTATTGCGCTTCCAATGTTCGTTGAAGATGGGAAGTTTGACCATCAGAAATTGTACGATGTAACCTACAAGGTGACGTACAACCTGAATCAAGTGATTGACCGCAATTACTACCCAGTGGTTGAAGCAAGAAATTCAAACATGCGTCACCGTCCTGTAGGTTTGGGTGTCCAAGGGTTGGCTGATACGTTTATCAAACTGCGTATGCCGTTCGACTCAGAGGAGGCGAAAGCATTGAATAAGGAGATTTTTGAAACCATGTATTTCGCTGCAGTAAGTTCCTCGAAGGACCAAGCTGTGAAGGATGGTGCTTACGAAACATACGAAGGCTCACCAATCTCTAAGGGTCAGTTCCAGCACAATCTTTGGGGCGTTAAGGATGAAGAACTTAGCGGTCGTTGGGATTGGAAAGAATTGCGTGAAGAAGTCGAAAAACACGGAGTTAGAAACAGTTTGTTGATGGCACCAATGCCTACGGCCTCGACGTCTCAGATTCTTGGGAACAACGAATGTTTCGAGCCATACACATCGAATGTATATACTCGTCGTGTGCTTTCAGGCGAGTTCATCGTAGTGAACAAGCACCTATTGAACGATTTGATTGAATTAGGTCTGTGGAACGATGATATGAAGAATGCGTTGATGGCAACGAACGGTTCAGTGCAAAACATTGAAGGTGTGCCGGATAATTTGAAAGCAATCTATAAGACGGTTTGGGAAATCTCAATGAGAGATATTCTAGATATGGCAGCCGATCGTGGTATGTTCATTGACCAAAGCCAAAGTTTGAACCTCTTCATGGAAAGTCCAAACATGGGTAAACTCACTTCTATGCATTTCTACGCTTGGAAGAAAGGTCTGAAAACGGGTATGTACTACCTACGTTCTAAGCCTGCGACAAGCGCAATTAAATTTACAGTTAAGAAAAATGCGCAGACAGATATGAGTCCTGGTGTTACTTCAGGTGCTACTTCAGATACAGCCGATGCTGTACCTGCTGCTTCAACTGAGCCAACAGCTGCAGAAGTAGAAGCACGTGTAAAAGCTCAGAAAGAAGCCATGGCTAAAATGAGCGAAGAAGTCACGGCTGAAGAAAAAATTGCTTGTTCAATTGATAATCCGGACGAATGTGTGGCCTGCGGGTCTTAACCACCGGAGTTGAATACATCAAAAAGCCCTCAGTATCTCTGGGGGCTTTTTTTATGGCAAAGATTAGAGTTTAGCTTGTGCTCGCTGTATACGTCTAAATGATTGGCATTAAGTGAAATAGCGTGTTTTGCTTTTGGGGATTAGAAGGATTTTTGTATCTTATTGCTACACAACAAAACACACTTGCTATGTCCACTCAAGCAACGACGAAACGTCGTAGAATGAAACCTGCGAAAGAGAAGATGTCAACAGCGCAACTCTACGCACAGATCGCCTTGGTAATCGTAATCATAGGAGGTATCGCTGCCTTCGCTTATTTCGTGGTTTAATCTCGATTACAGGCTTTAGTTTTTTCCGTTTTAGCCGAGTATCTTTGGACTCGGAATGAAACGACTTTTTCAAATTTTTGGGGGCGGTTTAGGCTGGTCTTTAGGAGGTCCTATTGGCGCTATACTTGGAGTGGCCTTTGCGAATCGTATTCACGATTTGGTAGAAGGTGAAAAGTCTAGCAGTAGCTATACACGCACCCAACAAGCCTCTCCAAGCGACTTTCATATCGCCTTATTGGTTCTTGCTGCACGTGTCATTAAAGCGGACGGTAAGGTAGCCCAGAAAGAGTTGGATTTTGTTCGGGCACAATTTGTAAGCATGTTCGGAAAGGAACGTGCCAACGAGAGCTTTGCTGTTTTTAGAAAAATAGTCGATCAACAGATTCCGCTGACCAAAGTGTGTAATCAGATCAATGGCTTTACGAATCACAGTACCCGTCTTCAGTTGATTCACTTCTTGTTTAAATTGGGATTGGCAGACGGTCACTTGCATCAGAACGAGGTAGAGGAGATTCGTCGCATCGCGCGCAATCTTCGCATTAATCCGTACGACTTCGAATCGATCAAAGCGATGTTCTCTAAGGAATCGGACACGGGATGGGCATACAAAGTTTTGGAAGTGAGTGAAAACGCATCCGAAGCAGAAGTAAAAAAGGCGTACCGTAAAATGGCCTTGAAATATCATCCGGATCGTACCATTGATGCAGGCGCCGAGGCGCAGGCTGCGGCCAAAGAAACCTTCTTGAACGTGCAGAAGGCCTACGAGCACATTCAGAAATCAAAAGGCTGGAGCTAATGTCAAAGTTAAATTCTATTAAAGCACCTATCGCTGAGGAGATGAAGGAGTTTGATGTGCGTTTTAAGGCACATTTAAAGTCAAACACTCCTTTGGTCGATCGCGTCATGAATTACATGGTCAAGCGCAAGGGAAAGCAACTTCGTCCGATCCTCGTCCTATTGACGGCAAAAATGTTGGGCAAAGTGAACGACAGCACCTACGTTGGTGCCTCTTTGATAGAGCTCATGCACACAGCAACCCTTGTCCATGACGATGTAGTAGACGACGCGGACATGCGGAGAGGTTTCTTTTCGATCAATGCGCTCTGGAAAAATAAAGTGGCAGTACTCATTGGAGATTACCTTTTGTCTAAGGTGCTTTTACTTGCGGTAGACAGAAAGCAATATGAACTTCTCGGTACCGTAAGCACTGCAGTGAAGAGCATGAGTGAAGGAGAACTCCTGCAGATTGAGAAAGCAAGAAAATTGGACATTACAGAGGAGGTCTACTATGAAGTTATCCAGCAAAAGACAGCCATACTGCTAGAAACGTGTTGTGTCGTTGGAGCACAAAGTGCAGAGGCATCATCTGAGGTTCAAGAGCAGATGCGCATGTTCGGTCGCGAGCTTGGATTAGCATTCCAGATCAAAGACGATTTATTTGATTTCGAAAAGGTCAATTTGACGGGTAAACCTTCCGGAATTGACATCAAGGAACAGAAAATGACACTGCCGCTTATCAATGCCCTTCAAAACACGACAGCATCCAAGCGCAAGCAAATCATACGCACCATCAAGAAAGACCATAACAGGCCTAAAAAGGTGGCTGAAGTGGTAGACTTCGTTCGAAATTCTGGAGGTCTAGATTATGCTCGTTCGAAAATGGAAGGGCATTTGCAGAAAGCTGCGGATATTCTTTCTAATTTCCCTGAGAGTGCAGAGCGTACTGCTTTAGAGGAGGTTATTGCTTACACAGGCGCTCGTAAGAAGTA
Organism: Flavobacteriales bacterium UBA5939; assembly: GCA_002430755.1. Taxonomy (GTDB): domain Bacteria; phylum Bacteroidota; class Bacteroidia; order Flavobacteriales; family Schleiferiaceae; genus UBA10364. Next base: position 17,662 of record DJCX01000149.1, read on the forward strand.
AACCAAAACCGGTTACATCATGGAAGAAATTATTGGAGTCTCAATGGAGACCATCACAGAAAACGCCCTAGTGTGGGTTAAGCAAGGAATCATTGCATTGCTCATCCTTTGGATTGGTATGCGTATCGTACGCGTTATTCTCAAAGGGTTTAAGAAAGCGATGAGCCTTCGAAATATGGACGCGAGTTTGACGACCTTTTTGGAGTCGCTCATGAAAATCACCTTGCAGGCATTTGTCATTATTGCTACCATCAATCAATTGGGAGTCGCGACTACAAGTATTGTTGCAGTGCTGGGTGCTGCTGGCTTAGCAGTAGGTATGGCACTTAGTGGTACGCTTCAAAACTTTGCAGGCGGCGCCATGATATTGATGTTTAAGCCATTCAAAGTAGGCGATTTTATTGAGGCCCAGGGCCACTCGGGTACGGTGAAGTCCATTCAAATTTTCGTCACCACCCTTACCACACCGGACAACAAGCTCATTATTTTACCCAATGGAGCATTGAGCAACGGCTCTTTGGTGAATTATAGTGCTCAGGAATTTAGGCGATTGGAATGGACCTTCGGAATTGGTTATGATGCCGATTTAGATAAGGCAAAGTCCATTCTTCACACCTTAATTGATGGTGAGACAAGGATTATTAAAGACAAACCTATCCTAGTCGAGTTAAGTGCTATGGCAGACTCTTCTGTCAACATCATAACTCGCGCTTGGGTGAAGTCGGAAGATTATTGGGATGTACACTACGCAATGAATGATGCGGTATATAAATCGTTCAATGCGGAGGGCATCTCTATTCCATATCCACAAATGGATGTACATTTGCATAAATAATTAAGTTCAACTCAGCTTGCTTAGAGCCGCCCTTAGGGGTGGCTTTTTTATTTAGAAAAAGTATCTTGCATCCATGGCCCGGATTCCACAAGAAATCATCGAACAGATCTTTACCACCGCTCGCATTGAGGAGGTGATAGGGGAATTCGTTCAGTTGAAAAAATCGGGCAGCAATCTCAAGGGTTTATCGCCTTTTAACAACGAAAAGACGCCGTCTTTCATGGTGAGCCCGGCGAAGCAGATCTTTAAATGTTTCTCTTCGGGCAAAGGTGGTAACGCGGTTACCTTCTTGATGGAGCTCGAACAGATGAGTTATCCTGAAGCATTGCGTTGGCTTGCTAAGAAGTACAATATCGAGATTCCAGAGGCACGTCCGCAGACGGCTGAGGAGATTGAAGCAGGTAATATGCGCGAGGCAGTGTACCTGATTACCGATGTGGCTGCCAAGTTTTTTAAGGAGCAAATGCTTGAAACGGACGAAGGAAAAGCCATTGGCCTGAGCTACTTTAAAGAACGTGGATTCAATGACGAGACCATCAATAAATTCCACCTTGGCTACAGCCCTGAAGCGTCAACCGCATTTGCAGATTATGCAATAGCTAATCAGTACAGTGAAAATGCATTGCAAGAGAGTGGCATTTCGATGAAAAATGAACGCGGCTGGTACGATAGATTTCGTGGTCGTGTTATGTTCCCAATACACAGTGTCAGCGGTCGAGTTTTAGGATTCGGTGGGCGTATTTTGAGCAATAGTGCCAAGGCAGCTAAATACCTGAACAGTCCAGAAAATCCCATCTACCACAAGAGCAAGGTGCTCTACGGGTTGTACCAAGCCAAGCAAGAAATTGTGAAGCGCAACGAGGCCTTTTTGGTGGAAGGATACACAGATGTGTTGAGTTTTTATCAGAACGGTGTCCGTAATGTGGTCAGTTCATCTGGTACGGCATTGACCGAAGGGCAAATAGGAATGTTGAAGCGCTACACGCCAAATATTACCTTGCTTTTCGATGGAGATGCGGCAGGGTTGCGCGCCAGCTTTCGTGGGCTAGACATGATGCTCGAACAAGGCGTAAATGTTCGCGTAGTGAGCTTCCCTGAGGGTGAAGATCCAGACAGCTTTGCCAAGCAGCGCACCAACGAGGAGCTGGAGGCATTCTTAAAGGACAGCAAGAAGGACTTTATCAGTTTCAAGACCTCGGTTTTGAAGGAGGACGTAGCCGGTGATCCATTGAAGTTTGCTGAGATGGTTCGCGATGTGGTAAGCAGTATTTCGAAGGTACCAGACCAGATAGGACGACAAGTATTCATCAAAGAGGCCGCTTCCATTCTTGAAATAGATCCAACCGCCCTTTATGAAGAGCTGGGCAGATTACAAGGCATTCAGCAGCGACAGCAAAAGAAAAGACAAGCATCAGCGCCGCCGATGGAGGTGGTTCAACCTCGTGAGGCTGGAATGGTAAGGATTCACGGTTTCGAGCAAGAGGAGCGCATTATCCATCTTCTGGTGGCCAAGGGTACTGAAGCGATGCTAGATGCAGATCTGGATGAGGAGGAAGTAATACCGGTCTCTATCGCCACTTGGATTGTAGATGAAATCGAGGAGGATCAAATAGAATTTGCAACACCTATATTTTCAAAAATGTACAACATGCTCGCCGATGAGGTTGAAAAGGAGCATGTTCCCAATACAGACTGGTGGGTGCGCAGGGAAGATCCTGAGATCATCAAGGTGGTTACAGAAGCGTTGACGGAGAAGTATACGTTGGCGAATTGGAAGTCAAAGGAGATTTACCTTCCCGACGAAAAGAACACCATTTTCCCTTTGGTCAATGAAACGACGCTGCGCTTGAAATATGTTCACGTGGAGCGGAAGTTGAACGCATTGAAAGAGTACCTGAGCATGGAAAATGCCGATTACAACTACTACATGGTACAATTCCAGAAATGGAACAATGCGCGTCAGCACATCAATGAGAAACTAAACCGCGTAGTTTAGTAATTCTTCAATAGTTTTTTGGGCGTATGCAAGCCTCCCTTCTAATGTTGGTTGGTCGAGATGAACGACCGTGTTCGGCAAACGATTGAGCACGTTGAGGTACTCCCTGTGTAAAGACGTTCTGCGCTGTGCATCTATGCGCAATCGATCCTCGCCTGCAGGAACGTTTGGATAGCATAAGAAATAAATCACATCTTCAGGAACCTTCAACAGTTCTGGGTCAATTTCACCGTATTTATCAGCTTTCCAGATGTGAAGGGTAATGCCGTCGGTATCGAATATTCGGTGTCCTAAGTTGTCAAAGTATCCGTGTGATTTTTGGGTCTGTAGTTGGCCTTGTTCGATACGATTGTAGTCGGCTCGAGGCATCGGGTCTAAAGGGGTATCTGGTGCGATTTCCTCTAGGTATTCCCTTGCATACTCTTTGGTATAAACAAACGAGAACTGTTGAGCCAGCGCTTTGGTAAGCGTGCTTTTGTAGGTGCTCTCGGTTCCAGTTACTACTATTCTCACAACAACTCCAATTTATACATGTGTAGCATCTGTCCTTTCCAGCTGTCGAGGTCTTTTTCAGCAATATTGTAGTCCTGTGAGAATTCTTCAATCGGTACGCTTTCGTAGCGCTGCATGCCCACCTTCTCTAGTACCTTCCAACTACCAATATTTTCGGACAGTGCACGTCCGATCAGATCACTAAGCCCAAGTGCTTTGGCTTTTTCAACGGTAGCTACGGCGCATTCTGTGGCGATGCCTTGGCCCCAGGCTGCCTCGAAAAAACGGAAACCAAGATCGATGCCCCACGGGTTGTTTTTAAGTCCACACCAACCAATCGGTCGGTCTGTTGATTTATCAATGACCATCCAGCGTCCGTATCCGTCGCGCTGGTAGTTTGGATAGCTTTTTATCAGGTTTAAGGCACTCTGTGTTGAGGTGAATCCAGCATCACCCGTGTACCGCACGAC
>DJCX01000149.1:21816-22628 GCA_002430755.1 Flavobacteriales bacterium UBA5939
ACAGTTCGCTCGCTTTCGAAGGGAACAGTGGGTATTCTATGTGTCGCCATGCATAGATAATGTTCACCAACCAAAGCGGTCTGCACCAGACATTGGATCGGTTGGGGACGTTCTTCGCAGGTTTGTCCGATCCATGCGATGCCCCATCCTTGTCTTTTCTGGGCATCCCATTCAAAGGCAGTGATTTCAAGATGTTCCTTAAAGTCTACACTGCCGTATCCATAGAGTTTGAACAGGCTTTCCTTGATGCCCCAGATAAATTGAAGTGCAGTATGCGGCTCGCAATTAAAACGAGTGAGTTCTTCTTCCGTAGTAAATTTTGGGGCGATACGTGTGAGATTTTCGCGCTTGGTTTCGATATCGATTCCTACTTCGAGCTCTTCACTGAATGCAGCGGCAACACCACCTTTGCAGTGACTGAGGCTAATGTGTCCGTTAGCTGTAACGGGTTTCTTGCCTTGGTATTCGATGTATTTCAAATCAGCTCCGGCGCAGTGAAGAGCGGCGCGGCTCCAAAGAAATTCCTGTTTTTTCGGTTCAGATTTCAGTTCAGCGTACCGTTGACGATCAGCAATGCTGAATTGGTCCATAATGGCCTCGCCCTGGGAATCAGGGTTGAAGGATACCTGAACGGAATCATCGAGGTATTTAAATGGATAAATCAACATTCTATTGAACTGTTTGTAAGACCCTTGTGTTGTGTATCTTTGCAGCAAATTTATATACTACATGAGTACAACTACACATTACGTACCGTACAAAGTTAAAGATATGTCATTGGCCGATTGGGGCCGCACAGAAATCAAGCTTGC
>DJCX01000149.1:22976-25148 GCA_002430755.1 Flavobacteriales bacterium UBA5939
GCAGGTGCACGCATCGCCGGTTGTTTGCACATGACCATTCAAACGGCGGTATTGATTGAAACATTAGTAGAGCTAGGTGCAGATGTTACCTGGTCTTCTTGTAATATTTTCTCTACCCAAGATCATGCAGCCGCAGCTATCGCAGCAGCGGGTATTCCAGTTTACGCTTGGAAGGGCATGAACGAGGAAGAGTTCAACTGGTGTATCGAGCAGACGCTCTTTTTCGGTGAAGACCGTCAGCCATTGAACATGATTTTGGACGATGGTGGTGATTTGACCAATATGGTGTTTGACGAATACCCAGAGTTGGTAGAAGGCATCAAAGGATTGTCTGAAGAGACGACTACGGGTGTTCACCGATTGTACGAGCGTGAGATCAACGGCACGTTGGTGCTTCCTGCGATCAACGTAAACGACTCTGTAACGAAGTCGAAGTTCGATAACAAATACGGTTGTCAAGAATCTGCAGTAGATGCGATCCGTCGTGCTACTGACGTAATGATTGCAGGTAAAGTTGCTGTTGTTGCCGGTTACGGTGATGTAGGTAAGGGTACTGCGGCGTCATTGCGCGGTGCAGGTGCTCGTGTGATTGTTACTGAGATCGATCCTATTTGTGCATTGCAAGCAGCAATGGACGGCTTCGAAGTGAAGCGCATGGAAACAGCTATTCCACGTGCACAGATTGTAGTAACTGCAACAGGAAACAAAGACATCATCACAGAAGAGCACTTCCGTATGATGAATGATAAGACCATCGTTTGTAATATCGGCCACTTCGACAACGAGATCGACATGGCATGGTTGAATGGTGCGTACGGCGATACCAAGAAGGTGATTAAGCCTCAAGTAGACCTGTACAATGTAGAAGGCAACGAGATCATCGTATTGGCAGAGGGCCGATTAGTGAACCTCGGTTGTGCTACGGGTCACCCGTCGTTTGTAATGTCGAACAGCTTTACCAACCAGGTATTGGCACAGTTGGAGTTGTGGAACCACAGCGATAAATACGAGAACAAAGTGTACACGCTACCTAAGCACTTGGATGAGAAGGTAGCCGCCTTGCACTTGGCTAAGATCGGTGTAGAGCTTGAAACGCTTCGTAAAGACCAAGCCGATTACATCGGTGTGAAGGTTGAAGGACCGTTCAAGCCAGAACACTACAGATACTAAGAACTAGAGATAAGGAAGCCGCTTCAAACAGAAGTGGCTTCTTTTTTGGCATAGTTTTTCAGATATTTAAGGAAACAAAACACCCGCATGCGCAACTTAAAATTTGCTCTTCTATTCACCTTGACTCCGCTGTTTTCTAATGCGCAGGCAGAATTGACTTTAGGGGAGATCGATATGGGCATTCTTGCGGGCTATCACACACTGCTCACAGATCCTACCGCCTTTGTTCTTGGTGAGGAATATGAATTAGGCGGTTACCTGCACGATTTAGACAATGGGGGTGTCCTTGCTTTTACAGCTTCTTACATTCGCAATGGTGCTTTTGGCAGCAATTATGCGCTTCCTCAGTACAGCTATAATGTGGGTCGATTCACTTCGGCAAAAGTGCGCTTCGGTAAATTGTGGGAGGGCGACGTCTTTGATATTTTCTTAAATGTTGGATTTGGATATATGACGGGTGCGGATTATTCTGAAAAGACCGGTCTTGTGGATTTGTTGTTTATAGATCCGGACGACCCCGTGAATGTATTTACCATCCCGATCGGTATGGACATTCAGTGGTACGGCTTTGACGGCAGTATCAATGCACTGGGTTTGAAGTACGAGATCAACGGGTGGAACAACTACTTGGGCGTAGGATTTACCTACCTTTTGTAGTGTCTTTGGTTCGTCCCCCGTATGCACGCATCTTCTTATGGGTTCACATTGTGAGCCAATTCTTTATGTGGATGGACGAAGGTTATTATGACTTTCGCTGGATGTCCGACGGTTGGAATTGGGTCATTTATTTCGTGTACACGACAATCATAACCGCTTTTAGCATTGCGTTTCATCGCGTCGCTTTTAGGAATTCTAAAGGGTCCGGAGTGAAAATAGCAGCTTCCGTAGGCTTCGGTTTTGTCCTCATGGCTGGATTGTTATTATTGCTTTATATGAATAGTACTTGGAGCGTTTATCAAGACTAGCAAAGTAGGGTGAGTAGAAATTAAAACCCCCCGGTTC
>DJCX01000149.1:25380-36912 GCA_002430755.1 Flavobacteriales bacterium UBA5939
TGCGCGAACCGGGGGGTTTTAATGTGTTCTACAGATGTGATTTAGCTTCCGCAAGCCTCACATTCTGGGTTGTCAATGCTGCAGGCTTTGGGTTGCTCTGCTTGCTCTAATTCTTGAACGAAGCTTGCAAAAGAATCGTCCATTCCGAAATCGTTAGTATTCATTGCGTAGTGTTTTTGTTTAGACTCATACCTAAACTACCAAATCGATTTACAGATTCAAGACCTTCTCAAAAAGCGTTATTAACAATTTCATTTTTTGATTTTGTGGGAGTTAGCACTCAAATTTTTAATAACTCAGTCGACTGTTTGAAAAAACTTCAAGAAGGAAAATGCAATTTGTAGTCAAATCGTACTCCCAATGTTAACGAACCGTTACCTCCATCTCCTTGTGGTTAGTTTCACAGCGCTTGTGATACATGCACAGACCAATGCGCGTACTGCTTATGTCTTAAAGTATTCGCAAATCTCTGTAGATGAGATGAATAGAAGTGGGATTCCAGCATCGATTACGTTGGCGCAAGGAATTCTGGAAAGTGGGAATGGCTTGAGTGAATTGGCCAAGAAGTCAAACAACCACTTTGGGATCAAGTGCCACGGCAGTTGGACGGGTGAAAAAGTCTACCATGATGATGATGCCAAAGGCGAGTGTTTTAGGGCATACAAGGAAGTTAGGCACAGCTACGAAGACCATACAGATTTTTTAGTCCGCGGATCGAGGTACGAGTTCTTGTTTGAATTGGACCCAACAGATTACAAGGGTTGGGCGAAGGGCCTAAAGAAGGCTGGTTATGCAACTGCTCCGGATTATGCCGAAAAGCTCATTCGCATCATAGAGCAAGAAGAATTACACCGGTTTGATTTTGCTGCCACGGCACCGCTACTAGCCTCCGAGGATACACTTTCTGTTAAAACAGAAGGGCCTACCTTAAATGCAAAGGGCAAGCCCGTGACCAATGCGAAAAAGAAATTCCTTATTCATAGAATGAAGCACCACGAGAACGGAACGCCGTATGTCGTGCTTAAAACAGGAGAGACCTTGGAAGATTTGGCAGATTCGTTGCACATGAGGGTTCAAGTCCTTCTAAGTATAAATGACGCCTCGTACGAAACGGTATTTCATTCGGGCGAAGCGGTATATATCGACTACAAGAAGCCGCGATCAAAACAGAAGTTCGTTATTGCTTCCGAAGGATTAACCATGCGCGCCATTAGTCAGCAGCATGCAGTATCGCTCGATAAACTCTACAAATACAATGATTTTCCGGTCGGCCGTCAGCCGCAGAGAGGGGAGCAAATCCGACTGCGTCCTGTAGGATTGCTTGAGAAATTCAAAGATTAAGAGCGACTGCGCAGCTTATCAATGATGTAGGTAAGGATAAATACACCGGTACTCACAGTACCAATAAGTAGCAGGGTTGGGGCACCCATGTAGTGGAAAACCTTAAATATCGAACTCAAAACGAGTCCTGAAGCTCCAACAATTCCGCTAATTCGAACAATCTTTTTCATGAACACTAACATACGCTTTTCGTGTTATACATTTGCGTTGTCTCAAAGGGGTGCCCAGAAAGTCGTTTGACCTACGGGCTGAGAACATACCCATAGAACCTGGGCAGGTAATGCTGCCAAGGAACGATAAGCAATAATATGTGTAATACACGTTGTTGCCCCTTGACGTGGTTTTAAAACCAAATTCATGAATAAATTCATGTGTACCGCAGCTGCTGCAGCTTTCTCGCTATTTGCCACTGCACAAGAAAAGGCCGATTCGGCTAAAATCGACATTCTCCTCCTCCCAAATGTGGAACTCAACGAGGTGAATGTACTGGGCACTTGGGCGCAAAAGGACGACCCAATCGCACAGATTAACCTCACAGAAAAGGATGTTGAAGCGCTGAACACCGGTCGTGACCTTCCTTATGTTTTACAAGATGTTGCAGGCGTAGTTAGTTTCTCTGATGCTGGAAACGGTATTGGATACACCAACATGCGTGTTCGTGGTTCGGACATCACGCGCATTAACGTAACGGTAAACGGCATTCCTATGAATGATGCGGAGAGCCATGGTGTGTTTTGGGTGAATACACCAGACCTTATGTCTTCCACAAACGCCATTCAATTGCAAAAAGGGGTCGGAACATCTACCAACGGTTCTGGTGCTTTTGGAGCAAGCCTCGGTCTAAGCACTTTGGGTGCTGGTGAAAAAGGCGGTCGCATCACTTTGGGTGCAGGATCTTATGGCACACAAAGAGCTACTATGGAAGCAAGCACTGGTAAGACTGCGAGCGGTTTTTGGATGAATACGCGTATCTCTTCCATCACTTCAGACGGCTATGTGGAGCGCGCATCTTCAGACCTACAATCGTACTATGTAAGCGCTGGTTTTGCCGGTGGCGGTCATTACGTTGAGGCCGTGCGCTTTGGCGGTGGCGAACGTACCTATCAGGCTTGGTATGGGGTCGATTCTACCACTATGTATGGCCCAGATGCTTATCCTCAGTTCAACGCTGCAGGAGTATTGTATGATGATACTTGGAGTGTTATTGGTACCTATGACGACCAAGTAGATAACTACGGCCAAGAGCATACACAGTTGCACTACCGCTACTCAAACCTCTTTGGGGGCACTTTTGCTGCGGCCTTGCACCACACTGCAGGCGCCGGTTATTATGAAGAGTACAATCAAGGATTCGCTTTTGCTGATTTTGGTATCGGCAATTACGTTTCGGCAATGGATACTGTTGCTTTTGGTGATGTTGTTACGCGCAAATGGTTGGATAACGATTTCTATGGAGCCACTTCATCGTGGACCTATGAAAACGGTGGCCAGCGTGTACAGCTTGGCGGTGGCGTGCACCGCTATGAGGGCGCGCATTTTGGTCGTGTGATTTGGGCAAACAATCCAAACGTAAGTACCCTTGATGGGGATTACTATACGGGTGATGCCGTTAAAGACGATGCGAACATCTACGCGAAATATGCTTTGACTAGCAACAACCTTTTGGTCTACGCCGATGCGCAATACCGCTACGTGAACCACAGTTCAACCGGTGGCTCAGCGACGGGACCGGCAAATTTCGACCGCACATTCAACTTCTTTAACCCTAAGGTAGGTATGACCTATAACCTCGGTGGAAATCAAGTTTTCGGAGCCTACGCAGGTATAGGTCATCGCGAGCCGAACCGCACGGATTTACAATATGCAGATGATGCCAATGCGTTGCAGGCGGAACGCATGTTGGATATGGAATTCAATTTCCGCAATTCCGGGGAAAAGTGGGCTTTTGATGTAAACGCGTACCGTCAGCAGTACCAAAACCAATTGGTCCTTACAGGTGCTATCGACGCTCAAGGATATCCAATCCGTGAGAATGTTGGACAGAGCTTCCGTCAAGGAGTTGAGTTTACGGGTGCGTATGAGTTGACTTCGGCGCTTTCAGCGACTACCAATGTAGCTTTAAGTCAGAACGAGAATGTGAACTGGGTAAGCGATCCTTTATCTTCTTTTGTGGACAATACGCCAATTGCTTTTTCTCCTGGCGCAGTGGCTAGTGCACGTTTAACGTATGCTAAAAAAGGTTTTGAGGCGACACTTTGGAACCAATATGTAGGCAAACAAAAAATGTCGAACGAAGGTCTAGAGGCACATAGCCTTCCGGCCTATCACATCATCAACGCACGCACTCAATACACTTGGAACTGCAGCGATATGCAGCGATTGATCGGATTTGTGGAGTTCAGAAACTTGGGCAACACATCCTATGCAGCCAATGGATATATGTGGGGCGATTTTGCCTACTACTACGCACAAGCGACCTTCAACATCATGACTGGTTTGACTTTCGAGTTTTAAGCGAGCCAAATTTTAAACTAAAAACCCGCGGGCCAAGCCCGCGGGTTTTTTATTCTATGCCTGCATCGTTCGCAGGATTTTTTGCAATTCTGACTTCACATAGCCCAATTTTTCGAGGGCTTCTACTTTAGCTACTGCCGATTTTCCTTCGTCTTTCAAGTGCTTCTTGGCGCCCTCAATAGTAAAGCCGCGCTCCTTAACTAGGTGATTGATCGTTCCAATCACTGCGACATCATCCTTAGAATACTTACGTTTGCCAGAAGCATTCTTTTTAGGATGTAATTGTTTGAATTCGCGTTCCCAATAGCGAAGGTTCGATGTATTCAGACCAAAGTGTTTGGCCACCTCACCAATGGTGTAATACAGTTTATCCGGCAGTTGATTCATACTATGAAGGTATGAACTTATTGACTATTAATCGAAACTCTGGTTCGAGTGAGAGCTGATTTTCAGCATTTCCTCGTACTGTTCTGCGCTAAGATCGTTGAAGAAGTAGTTGATTGGGTTGATCTTGCGACCGTCCTTGATGACTTCATAATGAAGGTGAGGTGCCGTAGATGAACCGGTTGAGCCCACATAACCAATGAGGTCACCGCGCTTCACACGCTGTCCACGACGCACTTCAATCTTACTCATGTGCGCATAGAGTGTTTGATATCCAAAGCCGTGGTCGATCACAATGTGGCGGCCGTAGCCCGAACGGCTGCGCTTATAAGTACTCACTTTACCGTCGCCGGTTGCATAAATGGGCGTGCCAGTAGGAGCGGAGAAGTCCGTTCCCCAGTGCATCTTACGCACTTTATAAATCGGATGGATGCGGTAGCCGTATCCAGAAGCCATACGCTTTAGATTCTTATTTGCCACAGGCTGAATAGCAGGAATAGAGGCAAGCATTTGCTCCTTGTTTCGCGCCATTTCAACTACATCGTCGAAACTTTTGGTTTGTACATAAGCGCGCTTGGCAACTTGATCTAACTTTTTACGCGTATCTATAAGGAGCTCGGAATTTGAGAACCCTTCCAGGTTTTTGTAGCGGTTGGCTCCCCCGAAACCTGCAGTACGCACTTCTTGTGGGATAGGCCCTGCCTCAAAGATGGTACGGTAAATTTCATCGTCGCGTTTTTCAATATCAGAAAGCACGGTGGCCAATTCTTCCAACTTACCGTTCATCAGGTCGTATTGGATAACCATATTGTCCAATTCGCGCTTCATTCTACGCTCTTTTGGACTCTCAAACCACAGGTCGGCCGCTGTATAGAAAACAAAGCCAAAAGCGGCTGCCGCGATGCTAAAAAGGGCAACTTCTTTAACTCTTTGTTTCCAAGTACGCTCTATCTTTCTGTAAGACAGTGTTTTAGAATCGTACGTGTATTTTACTTTAGCCATACTTAATGCGTTATTTTTGCTAAGACGCAATATTGACGCGAATATTGTGCCACAAAGAAACGAAATTAGATAAACACTTAACCGTAGCTCTCTTTTAGAGAATTCACAATATGCTCACTTCGAAAGAAATACGTCGCAAATTTTTACAGTACTTCGAAAGCAAAGGACACGAGATAGTGCCTTCTGCACCAGTGGTAAATAAGAACGATCCTACCCTCATGTTTATCAATGCGGGTATGAATCCGTTTAAGGACTTTTTCCTTGGGAACGCCACGCCAAAGAATGCACGTATCGCAGATACACAAAAATGTTTGCGCGTCAGTGGGAAACACAATGACCTTGACGAGGTAGGGCACGACACCTACCACCACACCTTGTTTGAGATGTTGGGCAACTGGTCCATTGGCGATTACTTCAAGAAGGAAGCTATTGAGTGGGCGTGGGATTTATTGACCAACGTTTACGGTTTGGATAAGGACCGATTGTACGTTACGGTTTTTGAAGGCGATGCCAAAGACGGCCTGCCGCGTGACAACGAAGCTGCAGATTTATGGGCGCAATTCGTTCCAGCGGAGCGCATCCTCAATGGAAATAAGGCGGATAACTTCTGGGAGATGGGTGAGACTGGGCCTTGTGGGCCTTGTTCTGAAATCCATGTCGATCTTAGAAGCGAAGAAGAGCGTGCTAAGGTTTCTGGTGCTTCTCTGGTAAATGAGGACCATCCACAGGTCGTGGAAATCTGGAACCTTGTGTTCATGCAGTTCAACCGCAAAGCAAGTGGTGAGCTAGAGAATCTTCCGGCACAGCACATTGATACCGGCATGGGCTTTGAGCGCCTTTGTATGGCGCTACAAGGCAAGCAATCGAATTACGATACAGACGTCTTTACACCGCTCATTGATAAGGTGGCGAGTATTTCAGGTATTAAATACGGCGCCGAGGAAGCGACGGATATCGCACAGCGTGTGATTGCAGACCACATTAGAGCTGTGGCTTTTGCTATTGCTGATGGACAGCTTCCAGCAAGCTCAGGTGCGGGCTATGTTATTCGTCGCATTTTGCGTCGTGCCATTCGTTACGGGTTCTCTTATTTGAATTTGAAATCACCGTTCATGTTCCAATTGGTCGAAACCTTGGAAAGTGAGATGGGTGAATTCTTCCCGGAATTGACAGCCCAACGAGCGTTGGTAGAAAAGGTCATCGAAGAGGAGGAGCAGAGCTTCTTAAAAACCCTTGCACAGGGCCTGGCGAAGCTGGAAGAATTTTTGGCGACTGATGCAAAAGTATTGGACGGCAAGCGCGCTTTTGAGTTGTACGACACCTACGGATTTCCGATTGACTTAACCGAGCTCATCATGCGCGAGAACGATCGCAGCGTGGATATGGCCGGTTTCACTGAAGAGATGGCAGCGCAGAAAGAGCGCTCTCGTGCCGCTACCAAATTGAGCACAGACGACTGGGTAGAGCTTGAAGAAGACGATAAAGAAGAGTTTATCGGATACGACTACACGGAGGCAGATGTACGCATTACGCGCTACCGCAAAGTGAGTGCGAAGAAAAAAGAGTTTTACCAATTGGTCCTTTCAATGACTCCGTTCTACGCAGAAGGAGGAGGTCAAGTAGGGGATACAGGAACCTTAACGAAAGGCAACCGTACGATAGAAATCACCAATACCAAGAAAGAGAACGGAATCATCGTTCACTTTACAGATACCTTACCTGAAGATCTCAGCGGTACGTGGCAGGCACAAGTAAATACTTCGGACCGCAATGAAACGGCTAAAAACCACAGTGCGACACACTTGATGCACGAGGTACTGCGTGAGGTATTGGGCGAGCATGTAGAGCAGAAAGGCTCTTTGGTACGTCCGGACTATTTGCGCTTTGACTTCTCGCACTTCCAGAAGGTAAGCGCTGAGGAATTGGCCAATATTGAAGCGAAGGTGAACGAGCGCATTCAAGCCAACTATGCGTTGGAGGAATACCGCAATATCCCTATCGCTGAAGCCAAAAACATGGGCGCGATGGCCCTCTTTGGTGAGAAATACGGCGACACGGTACGTGCTATTAAGTTTGGCACCTCGGTTGAGCTATGTGGAGGAATTCACGTGCCAGCTACTGGTTCAATAGGTTTGTTCAAATTCATCTCTGAAGGGGCAGTGGCTGCCGGTGTACGTCGTGTGGAAGCTGTAACCGGAAAAGGCGCGCTGAACTATGTGAATGCGGAATTGGCGAAGTTGCGTGCGGCTTCTGATATATTGAAAAATCCACAAGATTTTGCCGGTGCACTGCAGCAGTTGAAAGACAAAGAAGCAGCGGCACAAAAGGAGATTGAAGCCTTGCGTAAAGAGAAAGCGTTAAGCGCGGTGAAAGATTTGGAGAACAGTGCGGTGGACCATGCAGGTGCTCGCGCGATCGTTTCTCGCACCGCATTAGACGCGGGTAGTGTGAAGGACCTTGTGTTCAAACTAAAATCGACCCCAAATACATTAGTAATTTTGGGCAATGTAGCTGGCGGAAAAGTTACGCTTAGCATTGGGGTTAGCGACGACCTTGTTGCTGATAAGGGCTGGCATGCCGGCAATGCTGTTCGCGCTTTGGCACAGCATATCCAAGGCGGTGGCGGTGGCCAACCAGCATTTGCAACGGCAGGCGGTAAAAACCCAGAAGGAATTGATAAAGTATTGGCCGATTGGCCAAATCATTTTGCATGATGAAGAAACTATTACCCATTCTTGCGCTCGGTTGGAGCGCATTGGCCTTCGGTCAAACCGAAGAACCTATTGAATATTTCACAGACAGCGACGTCAGTGATACACGCTTCTCTTTTGCGGCAACTTATGCACCTGCATTTGCCTCTCGCCGCCTTGCTTTGTACGAGCCACAAACGGACGGGGAGGAGATCTACGCATTGAATAGTGAAGGTGCCTCGGGAATCTTGGGACAGCGCTATGGAATTATGTCTTACTACGAGTTGCGTAGCATCTTTCATTTGGGCATTGGGTTCATGACAGAACAAACCGGTTATATCACCAACGACTATGCAGTCTTTGATCAAAATGCGGTTGTTCAGGATACCATTGGTGTATTTGATGCACGCACGGATATTCAGGCCATCACAGTGCCTATACAGGTGATTTTCCATACACAGATGACCGATGCTTGGGCCCTACAAGTGGTGCCTTCGTACGATCTCACGTTTTATCAAAAGATCGACCGTAATTGGATCGGTGAAGGAGTCCCTTCGTACTCTCAAGATGCCGTAGTAGGTGCACTGGGCACCATGTACCAACGAGGTACAGACATTAAAAACCACAAGGGCTTTAACGGTACCATCGGTTTCGCTTTGGGTAGCGAGTTTACCATTGCAAGCAATCTGGTGTTCACCGTTCGCGGTGAGTTTAGATTGGCGGCTTTACCGATCAACAAATTAGACGTAGGTCTTAGCGAGGTACCCTACAGCGTTGGTGGAGCGTTTGGCTTCCGCTATTATTTGTAGAACATTTTTGTGTAGGGTCGAAAATTTTATTCCGCGCTTGTACTGTCCACTGCTTTTTCGGAATCGGCAGTAGCTTCCTCTTCACTAGGTGTTTCGCGGCTCTCGTTGAGCATGTTTACCATACGCTCAGTAATATCGAAATCGGTATTGGCATAGATGATCTGTCCGCCCTCTTCATAGAGCAGGATGAAATCTAGGTTGAGTTCATCTTTCAATACGGCGATGGCTTTGTCCATGTCCTCGCGCATCATCTTGGTCAAATCTTGTTGCTTCTTGACCAGTTGTGCTTGTGCTGCCTGCTCCACTTGGAGGTATTGCTGTTGCACACGCATAAGATCAGCTTCGTTCGCTTCGCGCTGACGAGCACTCATCTTTGGCGCCTCTTGCTGGTAGAGTGCAATGTTCTCTTGCAGGGTTTGCTGGCGACGCTGAAGGTCTTCAACAAGTACCTTTTCTTCTTCAATAAGCTCAAGGGCCAATTCCTCAAAGTATTCATATTGACTCTGCAAAGAGTCGATACGTACATAAGCAAGGCGAATGCCACTTTCTGTATTTTCTACTGCGGCTGGCTGTGAACAGCTGGCCATCATGCTTAGACCTACTGCGGCCAAAAAGAACTTTTTCATTTTAAAAATCTAGGTTGTTCAATACGTTTTCGTCTACGAGCTTCGGCACGGTCACCTTCAAATTTGGAGTACGCTCCATCTCGCGCTCGATGGCGAATATAGCTTCTTTATTTCTAGCCCACGACCTTCTCGCGATACCATTGTTTACATCGTAGAGCAACATGTTTTCGAGCTTGCGCTCGGCTTCCGTCGAGCCGTCGAGCAACATTCCGAATCCGCCGTTGATCACCTCTCCCCAGCCAACGCCGCCGCCGTTGTGAATACTCACCCAGGTAGCCCCGCGGAAGCTATCTCCAATGACGTTTTGGATGGCCATATCTGCGGTAAAGCTAGAGCCGTCGTAGATGTTTGAGGTTTCGCGGTATGGACTGTCCGTACCACTTACATCGTGGTGGTCACGGCCCAATACTACAGGACCAATCTCTCCTGCGGCAATGGCTTTGTTAAACGCACGTGCGATCTCAATGCGACCTTCGCTATCGGCATACAAGATGCGCGCCTGAGAGCCTACGACCAATTTATTTTCTTTCGCCCCTTTGATCCAACGAATATTGTCGTCCATCTGCTGGCGAATTTCTTCCGGTGCCTTGGCCATGAGTCCTTCGAGGATTTCTTGGGCGATGGCATCGGTCTTATCTAAATCGGCCCCATCGCCACTGGCACATACCCAGCGGAACGGACCAAATCCGTAGTCGAAACACATGGGACCCATGATGTCTTGCACATAAGACGGGTAGCGGAAGTGCTCGCCGTCTGCCGCCATGATTTCTGCGCCGGCACGAGAGCTTTCCAACAAGAATGCATTGCCGTAATCGAAGAAGTACATGCCGTTTTCTACCAAAGCATTGACGGCTTTCACGTGACGCTTCAAGGTCGCTTGGATGCGTACTTTGAACTCATCAGGATTATTGGCCATCATGTTGTTCGACTCCTCGTATGTCATGCCTTGAGGGTAGTATCCTCCGGCCCAAGGGTTGTGCAAGGACGTTTGGTCAGAACCCAGGTCGACGTGTACATTGCGTTCCACCATGCGCTCCCATAGGTCCACAATGTTTCCAATGTAGGCGATGCTTCGTGCACGTTTCGCCGCTTGAAATTCCAGAGCCATGTCGATCGCTTCATCGGTGCTGGTGGTAATCTCGTCCACCCAGCCCTGTTCGTGGCGCTTGTAAGCCGCTTTTGGGTTGATCTCTGCAGTGATGCTCACCACCCCTGCAATATTTCCTGCTTTAGGCTGTGCGCCCGACATACCGCCCAAACCCGCAGTGACAAATAGTTTTCCTTCCGGTCCACCGCTAGATTTCATGCGTGCGGCATTCAACACGGTAATGGTTGTTCCGTGCACGATCCCTTGTGGACCAATGTACATGTAAGAACCGGCCGTCATTTGACCGTATTGGGTAACGCCTAGGGCATTGAATTTTTCCCAATCGTCCGGCTGGCTGTAATTCGGAATCATCATTCCGTTGGTTACCACCACGCGCGGAGCTTCTTTTGAAGAAGGAAAGAGGCCCATTGGATGGCCGCTGTACATGTGCAGGGTCTGCTCCTCAGTCATTTCGCTGAGGTATTTCATCGTCAAGAGGTATTGTGCCCAATTCTGGAACACCGCCCCATTACCGCCGTAGGTGATCAGTTCCTCCGGGTGTTGTGCCACTGCCGGATCTAGGTTGTTTTGGATCATCAACATGATGGCCGCCGCCTGTGGCGTCTTGCACGGGTATTCTTCAATCCCACGAGCATGCATGTCGTAAGAAGGCTTGAAACGGTACATATAAATGCGTCCAAATTCCTTGAGCTCCTCTAAAAATTCTGGGGCCAATTCCGCATGCCACTCTTTCGGAAAATAGCGCAGGGCATTTTCCATGGCCAGGCGCTTTTCGCCGGCGCTCAGGATGTCTTTACGCTTGGGCGCTCGGTTTACTTCCGTTCCAACGACGCGTCTTGGAGGCAATTCTACGGGAATACCCGCTACTATCTCTTGCTGAAAGGTGGTCATTTTAGGCTCCTTTAACTCTGTGTGTTCCTTTGTCATATCCGTATGGGCAATGCTTGCACCCGCTTTGGCAGCAATAGCCGCGTTTGAGGTGGTATTTTTCAGTAAACACGATAAAGCCCTCTTCGGTTTTGTAAAAATCCTCAGGGTCCAATTCCTTTTTAAACATC
>DJCX01000077.1 GCA_002430755.1 Flavobacteriales bacterium UBA5939
GTTGGCTTGGCGAGCTATGGTCAGGCGGCCTATGAGAGCGAGTACAACGGCGGTATGGGGTCTAACGGACTGACAAGTGCGCGTCACGATGTATTCTCAAAAGAATTAGCGACTAAATACCCAGAGAGCTTTGATCCAGCAGTGCCAGAAAATTTGGTTTACACAGGGACAAAGCGCCTAACAGAGCCTACAGAAACAGATCTTGATGCTGGGAAACTTGTATTGAGTCCAACCCGCACGTATGCGCCGATTATCAAGCAAATACTAGATAAATACCGCGGTCAGATTGACGGAATGGTACATTGTTCTGGGGGTGCACAAACGAAGATTTTACATTTCTTGGAAAAAGGACATGTGATTAAAGACAACTTGTTCCCAATACCTCCATTGTTTGAGTTGATTCATCAGGAGAGTGGAACGAGCTGGGAAGAGATGTACCAAGTGTTCAACATGGGACACCGAATGGAGCTTTACGTCGACCCATCAATAGCCGAAGATATTATCGCGATAAGCGAGAGCTTTGGAGTGGCCGCACAGATCGTTGGACGCGTAGAGGAGAGCGAAGCGAAAGAGCTGACTATAACGAGCGATTTCGGAACCTTTAAATACAGCAAGTAATGCTAGACAAGCTCAACGTAGTCTTTCAGCGTTACAATGAAGTCAACGACCTCATTATTCAACCGGATGTGATTTCCGACAGCAAGCGCTATGTGAAATTGAACCGTGAATACAAAAACCTGAAGCCCTTAGTTGATGCTAGAGAAAAGTACCTTGAGCTAAGCAGTAGGATAGAGGAGGCAAAAACGGTATTAAAGGAGGAGAAAGACCAGGATTTTAGAGATATGGCCAAGATGGAGCTCGATGAAATTGAGCCTGCATTCGCTGAGCTCGAGGAGGAAATCAAAATCTTACTTATACCCAAAGACCCTGAGGACGACAAAAATGCATTGGTTGAAATTCGCCAAGGTGCGGGTGGTGACGAAGGTGCCATTTTCGCAGGTGATTTATTCCGTATGTACCAACGCTACTGTGAAGGCCGCGGTTGGAAGGTTGAGGTGATTTCTATGAACGAGGGAACCGCCGGCGGCTTCAAAGAAGTTTCTTTTGAGGTGAGCGGTGAATCGGTTTACGGAATTCTAAAATACGAGAGCGGGGTACACCGCGTTCAGCGCGTTCCAGCCACTGAAAGCCAGGGTAGGGTGCACACATCTGCAGCATCTGTAGTCGTTCTTCCTGAAGCAGAAGATGTGGATGTCGACCTTGACATGAAAGATGTTAAAAAAGATACTTATCGCGCTCAGGGTGCGGGTGGTCAGCACGTCAACAAAACTGAAAGTGCAGTGCGCTTGACGCATTTACCGACAGGAATTGTGGTTGAGTGTCAAGACGGACGATCACAGCACAAGAATTACGAGCAAGCTTTGAAGGTGCTTCGTTCGCGCATGTTTGACATGGAATTCAAGAAAAAGCAAGAAGAACAGGCTGCAAAGCGTAAGACCATGGTGAGTACTGGTGACCGTTCAGCGAAAATTAGAACGTACAACTATCCACAAGGAAGGGTAACCGACCATAGGATAGGTTTGACGACCTACAACCTAAATGATGTTGTAGGTGGGGACATTCAGAAGTTTATTGACGAACTTCACATGGCGGAGAATGCCGAGAAGATGAAAGAAGGAACAGATATCATTTAAAATGAATAGACAAGCACTCATAGCTCAGATTGAAAAAAAGAAAAGCGTACTCTGTGTCGGACTTGATACGGATATCAATAAGATTCCAGAGCATTTATTGAGTGAATCTGATCCAATTTTCGCCTTCAACAAGGCCATCATTGATGCTACGGCGGACTTTGCAGTGGCTTATAAACCCAACATTGCCTTTTACGAAAGCATGGGAGTGAAGGGTTGGGAGTCCTTAGGGAAAACCATTGATTACCTAAATGAGAGCTATCCGGAAGTTTTTACCATCGCTGACGCAAAACGCGGCGATATCGGCAATACCTCAAAGATGTACGCTGAAGCATTTTTCAATTCTATGGCCTTTGACAGCGTAACTGTAGCTCCATACATGGGCATTGATAGCGTTAGTCCTTTTCTTGCCTTCGAAGAGAAATGGGTCATTCTTCTTGCATTGACTTCAAACCAAGGTGCATTCGATTTCCAACTTACTGAAAACGCAGACGGCGAAGCACTATTCGAGACAGTTGTAAAAAAGGCGCAGGAATGGGCAACCCCAGAGCAGCTTATGTTTGTTCTTGGCGCCACTAAAACTGAGTATTTAGAGCGCGTAAGAAAGGCAGCTCCAGATTCCTTCTTCTTAGTACCAGGTGTTGGTGCTCAAGGCGGCTCTTTAGAGGATGTACTCACAAAAGCGACCAATAAAGACTACGGAGTTCTAGTAAATTCTACTCGAGGCATCATTTATCAAAGTAAAGACAAAGATTTCGCCGAAGCTGCACGACGCGCTGCGCTCGAGTTGCAGCAAGAAATGCAACGAATTCTCTTCTAGTGTGCGCTGAGTCACACCTTGTCCAATAGAACATGGCTAGTTTAGAGCATTCAAAACACAGTCATGGA
>DJCX01000065.1 GCA_002430755.1 Flavobacteriales bacterium UBA5939
GCAGCAGATATGGAGACTGTGACTAAAGTTGCACCCTCAGCGCAGCAGCTCGAAGATCTCGAGTTCGCAGCAAAAATCTGTAAGCATACAAAGTCGAATACAATCGTTTTAGCGAAGGGTGGCCAATTGTTAGGGTCAGGAACAGGCCAGACATCTCGCGTAGATGCTTTGAACCAAGCCGTAGAAAAAGCAAACCGCTTTGGTTTTGACCTCAGCGGTGCAGCAATGGCTTCGGATGCATTCTTCCCCTTCCCAGATTGTGTGGAGATTGCAGATAAGGCAGGAATCACCTGTGTTATTCAACCTGGAGGCTCTATCCGTGACAAGGAAAGTATCGCTTATTGCGACGAGAATGGATTGGCAATGGTTACTACGGGAATCCGTCACTTCAAACACTAATTTTTATTACCTTGAAGCCATGGGTTGGTTAAGTTTCATGACAGAGGATATAGCGATTGACTTGGGTACAGCCAATACGCTTATCACATATCAAGACAAGGTGGTGATTGACTCTCCATCTATTGTCGCACAGGATAGAAGAACAGGGCAAATTATTGCCGTTGGTAAAGAAGCGCGTCAGATGCACGGGAAGACGCACGAAAACATCAAAACCATCCGTCCTCTGAAGGATGGGGTAATTGCTGATTTCGAAGCTTCGGAATACATGATTCGTGAGCTCATTAAGAGCATCCCAGCCTTCAAGAAAAGACTATTCCCCCCTAGCCTTCGTATGGTAGTTTGTATCCCTTCGGGCATTACTGAAGTTGAAAAGCGTGCTGTTAGAGACTCTGCAGAACATGCCAATGCGAAAGAAGTATACCTCATCCATGAACCTATGGCTGCAGCTGTGGGAATCGGCGTGAACATCCTCGAACCTAAGGGCAATATGATCATTGATATCGGCGGTGGTACAACAGAGATTGCTGTACTTGCCATGGGTGGTATCGTTTGTGATAAATCCATTAAAGTTGCTGGTGATGTATTTACCAATGATATCGCCAACTACATGAGAACACAACACAACCTCTTCGTTGGAGAGCGTACCGCAGAAAACATTAAGATTTCTGTTGGCGCTGCACTTGAAGACCTTGAAGAAGCACCAGAACCTTTCCAGGTTCAAGGTCGTGACCTTCTAACAGGGAAGCCTAAGCAGGTGAGTGTTTCACACGCCGAAGTTAGCAGGGCGCTGGAAAAAAGTGTTACCCGTATTGAAGATGCTATCATGGAAGCTTTGAGTAATACACCTCCTGAGCTAGCAGCGGATATCTTTAACAGCGGTATCTATCTCGCCGGTGGAGGGTCTATGCTTCGTGGATTGGACAAGAGAATTTCGATTAAGACCGACCTTCCTGTTTACGTTGCTGAGGATCCACTTCGAGCTGTTGTACGGGGAACAGGTGTCGTCCTCAAGAACATCGATCACTTCAAGACCGTTTTAGAAAACTAAATAGCCCGCCATGCAGCAACTGATACTCTTCTTGTCGAGGTATCGCAATAATCTGTTGCTCTTAGCCCTATTGCTATTGGCGGTTGTACGTCATTCCTTTAAGAATCCCGTTTCCGAACATTGGATCAACACAGTGGGCACCGGACTTGCTGCGACATTTACCGATGCTACCAATGGATGGAAAATTTACTGGTCGCTCGAAGAGGTAAATGACGAGCTGGCCAGGGAAAATGCCGTTCTAAAAGCCGCTATGTGGTCAAATTCTGCTCCGGAGTTTGCAGCCTCCTCAGAGTACGATTATGTTCCAGCCAAGGTCATTGATCACAGCTACAAAAAAGTCAATAACTACATTATCATTAATGCAGGTAAACGACTTGGTGTGCAGCCAGGAATGGGTGTAATTAGCGCCCAAGGGTGGGTAGGCATCGTGAGTGAAAGCACAAGAAACTATGCCTATATCTTACCGTTTACCCACAGCAAAGGAGGTATTGGTGCCCGCATTGAAGGAAAGGGATTGGGACAATTGAGCTGGTCCGGTTCGGTTGAAACAGCACTACTAAACGATATCGAACGGGAATTTGAGCCAAAACCAGGCGACAGTATTTACTCCTACACACGCGCAGAAATCGCACCTCCCGTATTGACAGGTATTGTACATAGTGCGTCGCAAAGTGAAGAAGACTTGAGCTGGAATGCCAAGGTGAATTTAACGACGGACTTCATGAATTTGGATTGGGTATATGTATGCCAATTCAAAGGGAAAGAAGAATTGGACACTTTAAAACTTAATATGGAATGAATGTAGGTCGCATACTTGGCGTTGCCGTTCTTGCCATTACGGTCCAATGGTTGCTCATTCAAGATTTACCATTAACGAATTACGGCAACCCCTATATCTATTTATGGGCATTCTTTGTGATTCCATTTAACACCCCGAGAATGACCACCTATGTATTGGCTTTTATCATAGGTTCTGCGCTCGACAGTCTTGAGCAGAGTGGAGGCGCACATACTATTGCTGCCCTGATAACCATTGCTGCAAAACCGTCTATTGAAAGCTTCCTCTACGGATTCAGAGAGGAAAACTCCAACCATACATTAAGCGGACTTCCGTTGGCGAATTTCTTACCACTCGCCTTCCTCTTGGTCCTTCTTCACCATTCGTTATTATTTACTGTAGAAAACAGTGGATTTTCTCAATTTTCAGCACTTGGACTTCGTATCTTGATGTCAACCCTCAGCACTGTTGGGTTACTTACGAACGCTCATTTTCTTTTGTCCAAACGCTATGCAGCATAAAGCA
>DJCX01000037.1 GCA_002430755.1 Flavobacteriales bacterium UBA5939
TCGGTTCATGTACGGCGGTAGGGGAATTTGACCTGCGATATTCACAACTTCGGAAAACGTGTATGTTCCAGTCCAGGAGAAGGAAATAATGAACCCTTGTCCCGAACGTTTGCCTTTGATGGCTGTAAGGGTCAGGTCGTCATTCAGTTTTAAATGAAGCGGGTGGTCTTTCCATCGTTTCAAGTTACCCACCATACATTCGAAGCGAATTTCATTCTTTGCTTCCATGGCCTCTTCGACGCTCTGCTCAAAGGGGTTGAGACAAAAAACTTCTATGGGTTTAGCCCCTTCGGTTTTGGTAAATCGCAGTCGTGCTTTAATGACCTTAGTGTTGTTAAAGATCAATTGGCTGTTCTCAGGAAGAAGGCTAGGTAATTGCGAAAATTGGTGGTCTTTTATTGTGCCATCGAAAACCAATAATTGGCTCTCATCCCTACGCGACAAGGGGTGCGTGGCAATCCTTTCTTGAGGGAGGTCGTAAATAAAGTCCGATTTCTGCATGAGTGCTTTTTCCTTAGCGCAAAAATAAGGTTCGCTACCTTAGCGACAACTCAGGACAAAATATCTTTGCGGCCATGAAGCGTAAGATTTTCATTTCAACCACCAACGACATTACTACGGATAACCGGGTGAATAAAGTTGCCGTGATGCTTGAGGACATGGGTTTTGAAGTACAGTGGATTGGACGAGAATTGGCCACCTCAAAAGAGCTAAACCGAAGCTATGGTACGGATCGGATGAAATTGTGGTTTACCAAAGGCGGTTTGTTTTACGCTGAATTTCAGGTGCGTTTGTTTCTAAAGCTGTTGTTTGAGGGCAACCGCAAATCGGTATTATTGGCCAATGATTTAGATACGTTGTTGCCTAATTTTTTGATTAGTCGATTCTTTGGTATTCCATTGGTGTATGATAGTCACGAGTATTTCTGTGGTGTACCAGAGATTCAAGGGCGTTGGGTAAAACGTGTTTGGTTGAGCGTTGAGCGATTTGTCTTTCCAAGACTCCAGCACATTTGGACGGTCAATGAGAGTATTGCGAGCTTGTACGAGCAAGATTATGGCAAGCGTCCTCAGGTGTTTCGAAACATCAGCCCAGTGCCAAATATTCAGAGTATATCACGCGCAGAACTTGGATTGCCTGAAGGGGTGAAAATAGCCATCAATCAAGGGTCGGGCATGAATGTGGATCGAGGCTTGGAAGAGGCGGTAGAAGCTGTATCACAAATGGAAGGATGGCTGCTGTTGCTTGTGGGTAGCGGTGATGCTATTCCTGCGCTTAAGGCGCTTGTTCAACAAAGAGGTTGGGAAGATAAAGTGAAGTTTGTAGGGCGTGTGCCGTATGCGCAGTTATTGCAATACACAAGTGCAGCAGATGTGGGTTTGAGCCTGGATAAGGATACGAATATTAACTACCGCTATTCTTTGCCTAATAAGCTTTTTGATTACATCCATTGTAATACGCCTGTGGTCACTTCAAAAGTGGTTGAAGTGAAGCGTATTGTTGAGGAATTTGGTGTTGGGCGTACAGTTCACCCCGAGGATATCGAGGGCCTTCGATTGGCTATTGAGGCTGTGGGTGCGGAAGATTATAGTACCGCGTTAAAAGTGGCTCAGGAGGCGCTTACATGGGAAAAAGAGCAGATTCCGCTCAAGGCATTCTACGGCCAATTTTTATAGAGTGACTGCATAGCCTGAGTAGTTTGTAGACATCAAAGAAGAGTATAGGTAAATAGCCATTGGCAAGTCCAGATTTTAGTGGGTTACCCAATAGCCAATATGCGGCTTTGAATACCCACTGAACACCTGATTTCTGAACGGACCTGTAGGCCTTAAAGAGCTTTACATCTTCATCTATTTTTCCCGCCGCGATAAGGTTGGCGAGTCCGTCGACCGCAGCTGTGGTCTTGTCCATAAAATCGGCCCCTGAATCAATACCCATGTGGAAGGCGGGATTGTCTATGTGAGCGATTTTGGCATGTCTGTATTTTAATTCTAGTCCGAAAAGGGTGTCTTCGTGTCCGTATTGGACGAGTTGCTCGGAAAATTGGATTTGGTCAAAGAGTGTCTTTCGAATGAGAAAGTTAAAGGCTGAAAAACTTGAGTAGGGTTTTTCTTTTCTTAAAGTGGCTGAAATCTCTTCTTTTCGTTTGCCTACTTTAACTCGCAATTCTTTGCTTTTGTAACCCGGTCGGTATGCTGTGCCACCAACAACGACATCGGCGCCTTCTGCTTCGTTGCAGTAGTTCGATAGAAAATCGGCCGAGCCTGGGAGGGCATCTGCATCTAAAAAGAGTAAAAATGCTCCCGAAGCCAGTTGACTCAAACCGTTCCTATTTGCACTGCGTCCCTGTGTGGTAGATTGAATGTATCGACAATTTGCCATTGTTTCCCACCTGGAAGACATCGGGTGTTCTTCAGGATGTTGGTCACTGATGATTACTTCGATTGACCAGTTTTCCGGCAACTTACCTTCGGCACAGTGCTCCAATTCTTTGAGCAAGGTGCTTACATCATCGCCGTATGAGGCAATACAGATGCTAAGCGTATGTGTTGAGCTGCTCAAAAGCTTACAGATTTGAGACGACCGAATCTTCTACTTTA
>DJCX01000014.1 GCA_002430755.1 Flavobacteriales bacterium UBA5939
GGGAAGCTTGTAGGAGAGAGTGAAGCCAAGAATCTTTGGATGGGCACTTTTCACAGCATTTTTGCACGTATCTTAAGGATAGAAGCAGAGAAATTAGGTTACCCAACGAATTTCACCATTTACGATGCAGACGACAGCAAAAAAGTAATCTCTAACATCATCAAAGAAAAGAATTTAGACAAGGATATTTACAAGGCTAAATCTGTTGCAGGACGCATCTCTTCACTTAAAAATAACCTGATAACACCAAAAGCATACTTCCAAAACGGAGAACTTCAGGCACAGGACAGCTCGGCAAAAATGCCCATGTTCGGAGAGATCTATCAGGCATATACCGAACGATGTTTTCGAGCCGGGTGCATGGACTTCGATGATTTGCTATTGAAGACCAATGAACTGATGTACAAGTTCCCCGATGTCCTGGCGAAGTACCAGAACCGGTTTAAGTACATTTTGGTAGACGAGTATCAGGATACCAATCACAGTCAGTACCTCATCGTTAAAGCGCTTGCTGCGAAATATGAGAACATATGTATCGTAGGTGATGATGCACAATCCATTTACGCGTTTCGCGGGGCGAACATTCGCAACATCTTGAATTTCCAAAAAGACTACCCCGATACCAAGCTCTTTAAATTGGAACAGAATTACCGCTCGACGAATAACATTGTTCAGGCGGCAAACAGCATCATTGAAAAGAATAAAGATCAAATACAGAAAAACGTCTGGACGCAGAACAGCGGTGGAGAGAAGATAATCGTCCACAAGAGTATTTCAGATACCGACGAGGGCAATTACATCGCTACCAATGTCTGGCAGACTGCCATGAACGAAGGCGCAAAACACGACGACTTCTGTATTCTTTACCGAACCAATGCACAGAGCAGAAGTTTCGAAGATGCCCTGCGTAAAAAGAACATTCCCTACAAGATTTATGGGGGATTGAGCTTTTACCAGCGCAAAGAAATCAAAGACGTTTTGGCCTACTTAAGATTAGTAATCAATCCAAAAGACGAAGAAGCGTTTAGAAGAGTAATTAATTACCCGGCAAGGGGAATTGGAGCGACTACTTTGGCCAAGTTAACCTTAGCTGCTGAAGCACAAGGGATTTCTCTTTGGGAGGTTTGCGAACGTTTACAGAGTATACCTACAGGACTGAACAAGCCTACGCAAAAGAAGATTAGCGATTTTGCAGTGCTTATCAATTCCTTCGCCGTTTTAGCCAAGCAACACGATGCTTTTGATGTTGTTGCTCATGTTGCGAAAAGTGTAGGGTTGATTAAAGTACTTGGTGAAGACAAGACCCCAGAGGGTGTGACTCGGTATGAGAACGTACAAGAATTATTGAACGGTATAAAGGACTTCACTGAGCAACAAAAGGAATTGGCCGAGGGCGATCCTTCGTTGGCAAACTTCTTATCTGATGTTGCACTATTAACAGACCGTGATAATGAGGTCGACGATGGAACTCCCAAAGTGAGTATGATGACCATCCACTTGGCTAAGGGGTTGGAATTTCCATATGTCTACATTGTCGGCCTTGAAGAGAACCTCTTTCCTAGTATGATGAGTAGCGGAAGCAGAAGCGAGCTCGAAGAGGAGCGTCGTTTGTTCTATGTCGCTTTAACACGTGCGGAGAAAAGAGCCCATTTAACATATGCACATACAAGGTACCGCTGGGGCAAGCTTATTGACTGTGAACCTTCTCGATTTATCGATGAGATCGATGAAAAATACCTAGATATAAAGGTCCCCGAATTTTCTCCGACGAGTTTTAGTTCTCCAGCACTTAATAACGCATTTGGCGCTCCGGCGAGCGGTAACGGTCGAAGTGCAACAGTTTACAAAGGCAAAAACACCAATTGGGGTAAACCTGCTCGGTCGCAGAAAAAGAGTGCCAACATCGGACCGGGTGCCGGTGCCGCAAAAAAGCCTACCTTGAGGGGCAAAACGCTCACACCGATAAACAATACTGGTGCAGGCACAATGAGTGGTGATTTTCTTAAGCCACATGAATTGCACGAAGGCAAGCGTGTGGTCCACGGCCGTTTTGGTTTAGGGACCGTAGTACGTATGGAAGGCGAAGGCGCTGACGCCAAAGCTATCATCAACTTCGACAATGCCGGAGAAAAAAGATTGTTACTAAAATTCGCCAAGGTCAGCGCGGTCTAAGCGAAGATTTTAAGTTATTGAGACTATGGAATACAACACGGACAGAACCCAACTGAAAATACCTGAGTACGGAAGAAACGTACAACGTATGGTGGACTACTGTTTGACTATCGAAGACAAAGAGCACCGCAGTAAGGTGGCGCAAAGTATCATTGATGTGATTGGGAATTTGAATCCGGCGATCCGCGATGCTCCAGATTACGCACACAAACTTTGGGATCATTTGTTTATTATGTCCGATTTTGAATTGGACGTTGATAGCCCATACCCCATTCCAACCGCTGAAAGCTTCGTTGGGCTTCCTGACGAAGTGCCCTACCCACAAAAATCACGTCGTTTCCGTCATTATGGTTCAGTCGTAAAGAACATGATTGGCCATGCTCTGCAACTTGAGGACGGCGAAGAAAAAGACGCTTTGGTGTACGGCATCGCCTACGCAATGAAGCGCAATTACCTCAAGTACAACAAAGACACTGTTAGTGATGCCACCATTCTTGGTGATTTGGCTGAAATGTCTGAGGGTAAATTAAAGCTTGGGGAGTTTGACTTGCCTCACGAAAAAGCCTTTGGCATTACACAAGCTGAGCGCAAACAAGGCCAAAACAACCGCAAAAAGAAAAACAAGAAAAGGAGATACTAATACATGGGAACATTTAAGATTACCGGAGGAAAAAAACTCAACGGAACCATCACGCCTCAAGGGGCGAAAAATGAAACCTTACAGATCCTCTGTGCAGTCTTACTGACCCCTGAGGAAGTACGCATCACTAATATTCCTGACATCGTAGATGTTAACAAGCTTATCGACCTCTTGGGCGATTTGGGTGTCTATGTAAAGAAAAACGGTCACGGTGATTATACTTTCAAGGCGGAAAATGTCAACCTCGACTATTTGACCTCTGATACATTCAAGCAAAAGGGCGCAAGTCTTCGGGGATCCATCATGATCGTTGGACCGCTGTTGGCTAGATTCGGCAAAGCCTACATTCCAAAGCCGGGCGGTGATAAAATTGGCCGCAGAAGATTAGACACACACTTCTTGGGCTTCCAGAAATTGGGGGCAAAATTCAACTACGACAGCAAAGACAGTTTCTACAGTGTAGATGCTTCACAGCTCACTGGAACGTACATGCTACTCGACGAAGCTTCCGTAACGGGTACTGCAAACGTGGTGATGGCTGCAGTGATGGCAAAAGGAAAAACAACCATTTACAATGCAGCTTGTGAGCCTTACCTACAGCAATTATGCAAGATGCTCGTTCGCATGGGTGCAAAGATTGACGGTATCGGCTCTAACATGCTTCACATAGAAGGGGTAACAGAGCTAGGCGGAACAGACCACCGTATTTTACCAGACATGATTGAAATTGGTTCTTGGATTGGCCTTGCGGCAATGACAGGATCAGATATCACTATTAAGGACGTAAGCTATCCCGACCTCGGAATCATCCCTACTGTTTTCCGAAGACTGGGTATCCACACAGAATTAATCGGCGATGACCTTCGCGTTCCATCACACGATCATTATGAAATCGAGAGCTTCATCGACGGATCCATTATGACCATAGCTGATGCGCCGTGGCCAGGGTTTACCCCAGATCTTTTAAGTATCATTCTTGTGACTGCCACGCAAGCTCGAGGGTCGGTGCTCATTCACCAAAAGATGTTTGAATCGCGTCTATTCTTCACTGATAAGTTGATTGATATGGGAGCACAAATCATCCTTTGTGATCCACACCGCGCAACAGTCATTGGTCTAGACAAACAAAGTCCTTTACGTGCAACAACAATGACATCTCCTGATATTCGTGCAGGGGTTAGCTTGTTGATTGCGGCATTGAGTGCAGACGGAACGTCAACCATACACAACATTAATCAGATTGATCGAGGCTACGAGAACATCGACGGAAGATTGAAAGCACTCGGTGCTGAAATCGTTAGATTGTAGGCCTTAAACGCAACATACTTCATTATGAAAAAAGTATCCCTAATCATAAGCAGCTTTGCACTGCTTTTAACCGCGGTGATATTCACCAGCGCCCAGAATAATTACAGCGATGCCGTTGCTGCTCCTGCCGAGCAAATGGCAACCTTGAGTATAGGAGATAAAGCACCAGAAATTGCCATGCGCGACCCGCAAGGCAACATCCGAAAACTATCAGATTTAAAAGGAAAGATTGTCCTCATCGACTTTTGGGCATCATGGTGTCGCCCGTGTAGAATGGAGAATCCAAATGTGGTTCGCACCTACGGTCAATACAAAGACGCTGCGTTCAAAAATGGCGATGGATTTGAGGTTTTCTCAGTCAGCCTTGATCGAGATAAATCGGCTTGGGAGAAAGGTATTTCACAGGATAAATTGGTTTGGGAAAACCATGTAAGCGACTTGCAGTTTTGGAGAAATGCTGCTGCACGTACCTACAATGTGAACTCTATTCCGGCGACCTTCTTGATTGACGGTGATGGAATTATCATCAAGAAAAACCTAAGAGGTAAAGCCCTAGAGAATACACTAGCTTCTTTGAAGCGCTAAGATATTTTGACTTCGAAGTCAAATTAAGGGCGCCGGCGATGCCGGCGCCCTTTTTTATGCGGTATTTTTGCGCACCGCTGACAAGGTGTCAGCGGTGCGCTTAATGGCGAACATTTTGCAGTAATAGAAAGAAACTAGCCCTAAATTCTAGATACATGTCAGAAAAAGAAGCAACCACAGGCGAGGAATTGCACGAAGAAAACAACGTTGACCAAAGTACTGAAAGCACTGAGGATACTGGCGTTGAGCAAGATCCGGTAGCTAAACTTGAAGACGAGGTCAAAGACTTGAAAGACCAGAATTTACGTCTGTACGCGGAATTCGAAAACTTCCGCAGAAGCACTGCAAAAGAGCGTCTAGAGATCATGGAGAGCGCAAATAAAGACACTTTAACAGC
>DJCX01000132.1:0-2848 GCA_002430755.1 Flavobacteriales bacterium UBA5939
GTAAAGCACGAGCCAATTGAAGAGTTGACTGTAGATGTACCTGAAGAAACTGCAGGAAAGGTGATTGAATTGGTGACTAAAAGAAAAGGTGAACTTCTCGTGATGGAGCCTAAGAGCGACCTTACTCGCCTTGAGTTTGAGATCCCTTCTCGCGGTATCATGGGCCTTAGAAATAATGTTCTGACTGCAACCTCAGGGGAAGCTATTATGGCACACCGCCTCAAAGAATACCAACCGTACAAAGGGAATATGGAGCGTCGTATCTCAGGGGTATTGATTGCTAAAGAAGCCGGTAAAGCTTCTGCATACTCGTTGGACAAGCTCCAAGACCGCGGTAAGTTCTTCATCGAACCAGGTGATGAAATCTACGGTGGCCAAGTCATCGGTGAACAAAACAAGCCGGGCGACCTCGTCGTAAATCCTTGTGTGAGCAAGCAGTTGAATAACATGCGTGCCGCCGGTAAGGACGACAATACCGCCCTAGCGACACCAATTAAATTCTCTTTGGAGGAAGCGATGGAATACATCGGTCCAGACGAATACGTAGAGGTAACTCCAGAAAGCATTCGATTGAGAAAAATCTTATTGAACGAGCACGATAGAAAGCGTGCCTCGAGATAAAAGCAACGCCTAAACTGGCCCGCCTAAACCAAAAAGCCTCGCTCATAGCGGGGCTTTTTTATTCTTCCAGCATGAGTTCGAGGATGGCACCTGCCGCTTTCGCTATGGGTGTGCCTGGTCCAAAGATGCCTGCAACGCCTTGGTTGTACAAGAACTCGTAATCCTGTGCAGGAATCACCCCACCAACGATGACCATGATGTCTTCACGACCCAATTCTTTGAGTGCTTCCATCACAGCCGGAACCAGAGTTTTATGTCCCGCAGCTAAAGAGCTCACGCCAAGGATGTGTACGTCGTTCTCCACCGCCTGCTTCGCAGCCTCCTTCGGCGTTTGAAACAGCGGTCCCATATCCACGTCGAATCCTAAGTCTGCAAAAGAGGTAGCCACCACTTTAGCGCCGCGGTCATGACCGTCTTGCCCCATTTTGGCAACCATGATTCTTGGTCTACGTCCCTCCTTCTTTGCAAAAGTATCCGACGCTTCACGCGCCTTTTCAAAATCTTCGTTTTGTACCATCTCCTTCGAATATACACCACTAATGGTCTTTGTAGTCGCCTTGTAACGGCCCCATTTATTTTCTAGTGCCAATGAAATCTCTCCAAGGGTTGCTCGGGCCTTAGCAGCCTCTACAGCTAGAGCAAGTAAATTTTCCTCTCCCTCAGCAGCAGCTTCTATGGCCTTGAGTGCTTCAGCAACAGCCTGTTCGTCTCTTTCAGCTTTCAAAGCTTTCAGACCTTCCAATTGTTGCTCGCGAACCTCATCCCCTTTGACTTCAAGGATATCTATATTCGCACGGTCGGCCGTTTTAAAGGCATTTACCCCTACAATGATATCTGTAGCTCCGTCGATTCGTGCTTGCTTTTTCGCTGCTGCCTCTTCAATGCGCATTTTTGGAATACCGGCTTCTATAGCTTTGGTCATGCCGCCCAGCTCGTCCACCTCGCTCATTAAGGATTCAGCGCGCTCAATCAGATCGGCCGTAAGTTTTTCGACATAGTAAGAACCGCCCCACGGATCAGCCGTAAAGGTGATGTCGGTTTCTTTTTGAAGATGCAATTGCGTATTTCGGGCAATACGAGCTGAGAAATCCGTAGGCAATGCGATGGCCTCGTCCAAGGAGTTGGTGTGCAAACTCTGTGTACCGCCCATGGTTGCCGCCATAGCTTCAATAGCCGTGCGCGTCACATTGTTGAATGGGTCTTGTTCCGTAAGTGACCATCCAGAAGTCTGGCTGTGCGTTCTTAGGGCCATGGACTTGGGATGCTTGGCCCCCAAAGCTTTCATGTGTTTGGCCCACAGGAATCGGGCAGCACGCATTTTAGCAATCTCCATGAATGGATTCATGCCTATGCCCCAAAAGAAGCTCAAGCGCGGTGCAAAGGCATCGATGTCCAATCCCGCTGCCATTCCAGTCTTTACATACTCTAAGCCGTCACAAAGGGTGTATGCCATCTCAATATCGGCCGTAGCGCCAGCCTCCTGCATGTGGTAGCCCGAGATGGATATGCTGTTGAACTTCGGCATGTTTTCACTCGTGTAGGCGAAGATGTCGGAGATGATGCGCATGCTTTCCTTAGGCGGATAGATATAGGTATTGCGCACCATAAATTCTTTGAGGATGTCGTTCTGTATGGTCCCGCTGAGCTGATCCAAAGCCACACCTTGCTCTAATGCTGCCACAATGTAAAAGGCCATCACAGGCAATACGGCGCCATTCATCGTCATGGAAACGGACATTTTATCCAAGGGTATGCCGTCAAAGAGCACCTTCATGTCTTCGACAGAATCAATGGCCACACCGGCCTTCCCAACATCGCCCATCACGCGCTCGTGATCGCTGTCGTAACCGCGGTGCGTGGCCAGATCAAAGGCAACAGACAATCCCTTTTGTCCCGCTGCTAAATTCCTGCGGTAAAAGGCATTGGATTCAGTAGCCGTCGAAAAACCGGCGTACTGGCGGATGGTCCACGGGCGCCCCACATACATGGTAGCGTAGGGACCGCGTACATACGGCGGCTCTCCAGGTAAAGTGCCTACATGAGTGGCGTCCTTTAAATCTTCAGGTCCGTACGAAGCTTTGACTTCGATCTGCTCAGGTGTATTCCAAGTGTTCGACATGCTCCGTTATTTACTATTATGACGTTCTGTTTCCAATTCAGCCGCCCAGCGCACAGCGCGTAGTGGCTCAATCTCTTTGTCCTTATGTTTCTCCTGATGGGCGGCTCT
>DJCX01000132.1:3103-4827 GCA_002430755.1 Flavobacteriales bacterium UBA5939
CCCAAGACCTCATTAGGCATGGCAGAACTTACTTCCGCTTCAATGCGGTCCTGCACCCAACCCTTTTTCAAGGCCTCAACTAAACCGCCAAGCGCACGCACTTCTTTCAAAATGTCTGTGGCTTCAGCAACCAACTCTGCCGTCTTGTTTTCAATGAAATAAGAACCTGCAGCAGGATCCATCACCCGGTCCATACCACTCTCATAGGCCAACATAAAATGCTGATTCAATGCAAGGCGCTCCCCTTCTGCATCTGCCCAAGCGGCGACACTGTTGTAGGGGCGAATCTGTACAGCATCTGCACCTCCTGCAATAGCACCAAAAGCTGCAGAGGTGGCGCGCAACAGGTTCGTATGCATATCATACCCACTCTGATGGGTGGTCGAAGTCTCTGAATAGATCTCTAAATGAACCTCGGGCAAATCATAAGCTTCCAATAACTGCTTCCATAACATTCGGAGGGCGCGGTGCTTCGCGATTTCTTCGAACATGTAGGTGCCAGCAGTGAGTGCTGCCCAGTACTGCTCGAGGCCTACTTCGCCGAAGGTGGAGAGGTAGAAATCGAGGTGGGCGGCAGCCAAACCAAGCTGTGTAGCAGCAGAAGCACCGCATGCGCCATAGAAATTGGCATTGGCACACATGAATTTCATGCCCTTAGGTGCTAGGCGGGTAAGCTCGCCCAGTTCGTACATCTTCTCCTCGTGCCAAACGCCGGTGCGTGCGGCAATTTCTACGGGGTCGATATTGATAAATCCGCGGAGTTTACTCGCAGGGATAATCTCGTTGTGCGCGTGGTGCAACAAGGCTTCCATCACGGCTGGGCCACTGCCCTCGATGACTAGGCCAAGGTTGATGTATTCTAACTGAATGTCTTTTAAAATGCGCGGCAAATAATGCTCGTCGGTGAGGTAGAAGAGTAAGCCGGAAGCGCCATGGTTTAGGCGCTGCAGTGCCCAATCGTTGGCTGCAAATTCTCTTTCCACGAGGTGCTCTTGCACCATGGTCCACCAAGGTTGGGCTCGAAAGCCGGGATTGTTTTGTGGTCCTGAAGTGTAAAGCGGTTCTACTACGGTTCCGTGTGGATAGGTTCTTTTAGTGGTTTCACTCATCAGATGAGTCGTCAGTTTCTATGATGGTTACAGTTTCGCCTTCTTTGTGCATCCCGAAATTCTCACGGGCATAGGTTTCAAAGGCTTCCGGATTTGTATTCAGTTGCTGAAGAAGCTCACGGTCGTGTTCTAAAGAAGTTTCATAAAACTCGATATCCGCTTCCAAGGATTCGATCTGCTGGTCCAATTCCGAATGGATAAAGTAATTGTTCGCATCCAGGAACACCATCCATACGGCAAACAATAGGCCCGTAAGGACGTATTGATTGAGCAAAATTTTGAGCACAGGGTGTTCGAGGAATTTCTTCATTGGTTTAAAATTACGAATTGGACCCCGAAAATTAAGTCTCCTGCGAAGGATTCTCTGCTAAAGTATTGTCTCCCTTTCCTACGTTTTGAAGCTTGACCAATTCTGAATAGATACCGCCTTTATCAATGAGCGCATCGTGGGTGCCGCGTTCCGCAACCTCCCCCTGGTTCAATACCAGAATGTGATCGGCGTTTCGAATAGTGGATAGTCGGTGGGCAATAACCACTGAGGTACGGCCTTTCATCAAGCGGTCCAAGGCCTCCTGAACGAGCTGTTCGCTCTCGCTATCTAAGGCACTCGTCGCC
>DJCX01000132.1:5065-5944 GCA_002430755.1 Flavobacteriales bacterium UBA5939
TTCGCTCTCGCTATCTAAGGCGCTCGTTGCCTCGTCAAGGATGAGCAATTGAGGATCTTTGAGCAGTGCTCTCGCGATGGCAATGCGTTGACGCTGTCCACCACTAAGCTGCACACCGCGCTCCCCGACAGTAGTTTCAAGACCTTCAGGGAATCCGCTAATGAACTCCCAAGCATTGGCCTGCTTCGCTGCTTCGATAATTTGTTCTTCGCTCGCCTGTGTATGGCCATAAGCAATGTTCTCACGAATGCTTCCACCAAAGAGCAACACGTCCTGAGGAACAAAGGCCAACGCGCCGCGCCATGCCTTTAAATCGATGTCTGAAAGTGCGGTATTCCCAACAGTCACTTCACCTGTATCGACCGTGTAGAAGCGCATCAATAGTGAGGCAATGGTACTCTTACCAGAACCGCTGCGCCCAACAAGAGCGAGGGTTTTGCCTGGCTGAAGATCAAAGGACACCGATTTCAACACTGGAACATCACTGCGCGATGGATAGCTAAAGTGTACGTCTTTGAAAGCTATATCGGCCACCTCAGCATGAGCCGCAGGAACAGCATCTGCATCCATTTCAGGCTCCTCTTCCATCAATCCAAAGATGGTTTCCGTAGCACCGATAGCCTTTTGTAACTGGGCGTACACTGAGGCCAAACCGCCAATGGATCCGCCGATAAATAGGGCATATAAAATGAATTCATTGAGCTTCTCTGCCGCCAACTGCCCCTCGTGCACCATATCCGCCCCAAACCAAATGATCAGAGCAATGGCACCAAAGAGTCCAAAGGTGATGAAGCTGGCAAAGGCCCCGCGGTAATAACCGCCCTTAACCGCCAATCCAACTACGGCGCTAATGCGTTTGGCATAGCGGCTGCGCTCCCA
>DJCX01000150.1 GCA_002430755.1 Flavobacteriales bacterium UBA5939
GAGGAAGTGTTGACCAACTTACCCATCATCAAAGCCTTTGTGGCAGAAGAGGCCATGTCTAAACGCTACGAGCAAAGCCTTGCTGCTTGGACGCGTCATATGATCAGCGTGTTCCGCAAGCGTGACCTGAGCTCACCTATTGCCGAAGTGCTGGGCGTAAGCGTTCTCTTGGTCGTCTTATACCTCGGGGGAATGGAAGTCATCGCGGGGCGCAGCCTAACCGGTGGCGAACTTATCGCATTCGTGGTGTTGTTTTATCAATTGATCCCTGCTTTTAAGAACGTGACGAACGCGCTGTACGACATTCAAAAAGGCAACGCTTCTGCCGCCCGTGTTTTTGAAGTGCTGGACATGGAGGAGGCGAAGAATGGAAGCATAGCTCCAAAAGACAGTCAGTGGCAAGAGGACATTACGTTCTCTGGGGTCCAATTCGCATACGATGAGCACCCCATCATTAACCAACTAGAACTCATTATTCCAGCCGGGAAGACCACCGCTCTTGTGGGGCCTTCAGGCTCTGGAAAAACGACCTTACTTCACCTTTTGGCCGGGTTTGCACACCCACAGCAAGGATCGATAACGTTGGGCGACCTTAACTTACAAGACGCCGAGCTCAAGGCTTACAGAAGAAATTTAGGTTGGGTGCCGCAGCAACCGTTGTTGTTCAATACTTCTTTTGCTGGGAACGTTGCCTTGGGTAGTACGCCAGACCTAACCAAGGTTGGTGAAGCATTAGAGGCTGCCTACTGTACAGAGTTTGCCGGGGATTGGGCCACGGGTAAAGCCATTGGCGAAGGCGGATCTACCTTGAGTGGTGGTCAGCGCCAACGATTGAGTATTGCACGTGCCTTTTATGCCGATCCGAAGCTGTTGTTGTTGGATGAAGCAACCGCCGCACTCGACAATGAAAGTGAAGCAAGGGTGCAACAGGCACTCGAGGGGTTGATGAAGGACCGCACGACTGTGGTTGTGGCGCACCGATTGAGTACCATTAAGAACGCTGACCAGATCGCATATATCGAGGAGGGTCGTGTGGTAGAATTGGGTACACATGCTCAACTGATTGAAAAGGGCGGAAAGTATGCTGCATTGGTTAACTTAGGAGACCTGAACGCAGAATAATGAACCACCACCTCACCAAGATAGAACACCTCGGCATCGCCGTGAAGAGCCTCGAAGACGGCAATGCTTTGTACACCAAAATTTTGGGCGTGCCTCCCTACAAAGAAGAGGCCGTAGAGAGCGAAGGGGTGCGTACGAGTTTCTTTAAAGCGGGTCCAAACAAGATCGAGCTATTGGAAGCGTCAAATCCGGACAGCCCCATCGCGAAATTCATTGAAAAGCGTGGCGAAGGCATACATCATGTAGCTTATGCTGTGGAGGATATCAAGGCCGAGATGGCACGTCTCGAAGGCGAAGGATTCACTTTGCTGAACAAAGAGCCCAAAGCGGGTGCTGATAATAAATGGGTGTGTTTCTTGCACCCCAAAGGCACGGGTGGTACGTTAATCGAACTTTGCCAGGACCGCGGGTAATTCCTTGGCTAAATCTTGCTCTTGTAGGTTGAACATGAAGGTGTTGATGCCTAAGGCTTCTGCAGCTTCGATGTTGGCTGAAGAATCGTCCACGAACAACACTTCTTCTGGTTTGGCGTCCATATGCTCAAGTACGTAGTTGAAATAGCTTGCATCTGGTTTTCTGTGGCCAATTTCATACGATAAAAACAACGCTTCAAACTTCTCTACGAAGCTGTTCCACAAGAATGGACCGGCTTGTTTTCGAATGTGTTTGATGTGCGCTTCGTTCGTATTACTTACCAGACATAAATCATAAGACTTACCTAGTTTCTTTAGGAAAAGCGTAGGGTCAGTCATTTCACCTAGCAGCACATTCCAAGCATGTGCTATGGCGGAAGAACTCTGAAGGTATTTACAACTCGAAGCGATCTCCTGGAAGAATTGCGCTGAGGTAATCTCGCCTACTTCGAATTCGTGGTTGAGGCGCTGAATGCCTTCCTCAGTGAATTGGACCCCACGATTCTCAAATGCTTCTTTTGTGCGTTCAGGGAAGATGGGAATGAAGACGTTTCCGAAGTCGAACCAAATTTGCTTTATCATGGTCTGGGGCTTAAATCTTGCTGCAAGTTATAGTTCATTTAACCTGAATGCCGTGACCAATGTTTGCTCAATTAGTGAACGGTAAATTTTACAATCGTAGCCTTCTGACCATCCGTGAGCTTCAATACATATTGCCCAGGGCGCAATGCAGTAATGTTGATTTTATGATCAATCACAAGCCCAGTAAGTAATGTTCTGCCTACGTAATCAGTGATCTCATAATTCAAATTCACACCACCTAGAACATTCAAAACGTCTATGGCAGGATTAGGATAGACAGCCACGTTTAATGCATTTTCATCAATGCCAATTCCGTAAACGGTCACACTGATACTCGCGGTATCCGACATGCCGTAGGTCCATGCAATTGCGCTGAGTTCACCAGGCCCGTTACCACTTACTCCCCAAGCGATTTGAACGCTGTCGATGCCGTAAGCCATTTCTATAGATCCGTTGGTTACCATCCATTGCACACTGTCTACATAACCGCTGTGTTGAAGGGCGTAGGTAATAGTGTCGTTGCCATAGATGGAATCTGTAGGAGCAGCAATTAGTATGATAGGAGCATCAACGGCGAACGTGGTACTGTCCACCAAAGCACGATTACAGGCGCCCATGAAAGAAACAGAATCTACATTGTAGTCGAAGACCAAGCTCCAAGTACCCGGGGTGAGTAAGGCTGAACTAAGCAGCCTGAAATTCTTGAAAGAATTGTCCGTTGGCTGTGCTGAAAGTACATAGGCTGTAGCTCCCATTGGATCAGTCAATCTTACCTGAACGGAATCAAAATTCGCACTGTTTGGGTAGATCGGATGCGATGTGCTTACATGTATGGTGTCACTCAGGAAATTGGCCGAGGCAGAATCTACTGTAGCATTTGCCAAGTTTGATGAAGCATTGTTGTGGAAGTTGAAGATGAACTCCTTTTCGGTGATGCCCATAAACTTGAAAGTCCCGGTAGTATCCTTGTCCCATTCAGTTACTTTAATACTTACTACTGCCGTCTGCTGTACGGAACTCTGCGCCACCATAGTGCCGCTTACAGGGTCTATAATTAATGATCCGTTCGTTCCTAAAGGTGTAGCATTGCTATACCCAGGGGCATATGCAATGTTGGAGGGAGTCAAGAAGTTAGCGCTACCCCCTTTTACATTTGTGATTTGGTACGAGAGGCTGTCACCATCAGTATCAGGGTAGTTGAGTACAAATGAAGAGGGCGTATTTAGAGGCGCCGCCATGATTCTATTATCAAATTCTACACTGTTGTTGTATTGACGTCCTGAGGGACGAGAAGTAACAATCCGAGTGGTCAAATAAATGCTTTGTGAAGAAGGGTTGCTTAGGTTGGTCGCTGTCATTGGACGACAACAAGTCGAATAGGCAAAATCATATACGCTGGCTGCGTTCAAAGTAACATTTGCACTGTATTTGTGTACCGCGTAATTGATGGTTGAATTACAAGTATTGGTTGGCGTGGTAACACTCGCTTGTGTTAATGAAAGCGTTGATACTGTACTCTGGTTGGTCTTTTTGTAATAGACGGAGGCAGTACTAGGAAGGTTTACCCCAGTTACGTCTCTGAACAAATAGAGGTTGATTTTATAGGTGCGCTGATTTCCACTCTGACTTACAAATTCATAAGTGAAGTTTCCGCTAATAAGATGACTAGCTGAGGCTTGAAAGCCAAAAAGAAGTACTAGGGCGATTAGGATTTTACGCATGGTTCGTCAATTTATTTCGAAGATAAGGGTTCCGATTTTACCCAATCTGTTCAATGAGTAAACGGCGCTGAAAATTTTAGTTACTATCTACACATCTGCACTATATTTGCCCTCCCGGGCTCATAGCTCAGTTGGTTAGAGCACCTGACTCATAATCAGGTGGTCGCAGGTTCGAGCCCTGCTGGGCCCACTTAAAGCACTTCCATTTGGAGGTGCTTTTTTGTTTCGCCGACCACAATTGTTTAGTAATAAGTTGTTTAGGGTCAAAATGAAACAAAATGCCATGTTATAAATGCTAAATTCCTAGTTGAATTAAAAAATCATGTCATGAAAAAATTACACATTATTCTTCTTTTTGTTGGGGGTTTTAGCTTTGCTGCTATAGCCCAAGATTATGCTGAGAATTCCTTTGGAATTTACACTTCAGGACCGGCTCAGGCCTTCGGTATACAATGGAATCATCAAATAACTGAGAAAACAACACTTAGTGCTCAATATGGACAACCCGTTGAGCAATCATGGGATGCTACTGATCCGTATTATCCAACTGACGACAACTCAGGCCAAGGATATACTGGAACCACCTTCCAAGGATCCTGGACTGGTGTTGTTCTTAATCATCGTCCTTTTGAAAGCTTTGATGCTTTTAGAGTATACGTAGGAGCAGGAGTTGTTCGTTTAGGCGGAAATCTTGAGGGATTGGACGATGGACATCGCTATTTTATTAATGGACATGGACCATTTCAATCTATGGGAGTTGGTTATGGCCTCAAACCAGTAAAAGGGTTCCAGTGGGGTATTGATGTCGGCTTACTTCGTGTGCCTGGATTTACTACTCAGACAGATGGTGATAATGCTGCTGCTGTTATGGATTTGACGATAGTCAATCATGAGTTACCGTTCTTTCCAAACGCACAGATTACGGTAGCCTGGGGATTTTAAAAAGAATCATTTTTTATTTTTGAAAAAGAGCACTTCCATTTGGAGGTGCTTTTTTATTTCAAGAAGTCCTGTAATTATTGACTTCACTAAAAATTGATAATCCAAGTTATGGACCTAAGTCCTTAATTTCCAGATGCTTCACTTCTATTCCTATAAAGTAATTGAGGATTACTTTCCAGTGCTATTTATTTCGTTGAATACTTACTACTTAATGGTGCTGTTCAATTGCTCAGTCAATTGACCAAATACCTTATCTCTTTTAATTTGCCAGTATTTGGATGTAGAAGTTAATACCGCATAGGAAACTGATGTCACTCCAACAGTGTTGCCGGTCAAATAAATGACTCTTGCTAATTCCGAGTTTTCATGGGGCCACAGATCGTATGGATCTTCTACCATCCAGCCCACACCTCTAATACAAATTGCAGCACCCAGTCCAAGTCCTCCCAGTACATAGCCTCTAAAAACCCTTGGAAGTATTCCTTGTTCCGCTCTCTTGTTAAACAAGATTCCTTTCATAAAATTTACTTGAGCTTGCCCTCCAACTTGATATTCTTCAATAAGTTGTCCCACTTGTTCTAAGGAAAGATCCTCCCCATTTCTTGAGAAAGATCCTCCATTGTATTGAATAAGGTCTTGACTAAAAGCAGAGAATGATAAAAGAAATGCGGATAATACTGTGAGTAGTTTCATTGTATATGGATTTGATTTACTCGAAGTTATTCCAAA
Source organism: Flavobacteriales bacterium UBA5939 (assembly GCA_002430755.1). Taxonomy (GTDB): domain Bacteria; phylum Bacteroidota; class Bacteroidia; order Flavobacteriales; family Schleiferiaceae; genus UBA10364. The sequence continues at coordinate 5,510 of DJCX01000150.1, forward strand.
AATCATTCACCGGTGATGGAGCTTCATAAGTCAAGGGACTGCTATTTACAGATTCTGGAAGTTCTATGGATCTGGCGTGAAGCGCTATTTGAAGTTTTTGGTAGGGCGCAGTTGAGCCATATTTCTCATCGCCGATAATGGGACAACCGATGTGGCTGAGTTGGGCGCGGATTTGGTGGAAACGGCCTGTTTTAGGTTTTATTTCTACTAGGAATTGATCCTCAAAAGTGGATAAGACTTTATAGCTCAGCTCTGCTTTTTTGGCACCATTCACCTTCGGGTCAACGACCAGCGCTTTTTTACTTTTTTGATCTATTAGTAGATGGTGGATAAGCACGCCTTTTTCCTCTTTTGGTGCTTTGGAGATAATGGCCCAATAAGTTTTCTGGATTTGACGCTCTTCGAACCACCGGTTCAGGGTTCTTAGTGTGCCTGGCTTTTTAGCGAAGATGACCACGCCGCTAGTTACTCGGTCTAGTCGGTGTACAACTCCAAGAAAGGGGTTATTTATTTTTCGCTTGAGATAGGCGCGGTAATTAGCCTCTAGATTATTGACCTCAAAGGGGTTGTCTTCGGTAATAATTCCTGCAGGTTTTTGAACGACCAACAATTGATTCGATTCAAACAAAACACCTTCTTTTTCTACCATGCGGGCAAGCTACTGATTTCGTATGAATTTTACAGCTAAGCGCTTCCTTTTGACAAGATTATGTTGCATCTTCAAACCAATGAAACGTTGGGGTCTGTTATTACTTTTTTACTTTGGTTACCAGTTAGTTACAGCACAAGTAACTACGGTTCGAGTGATGACTTACAACATCTTGAACTACAGAAATTCCACCAACGAATGCAACGGCAATACAAACTCTGCGAGTAGTAAGGAGGTGGCCTTGGATACCATCGTTCGCAATATGCAGCCTCACATCATTTGTTTTCAGGAGGTCGGTGCATCTGCAAACAACGCTACCTATTTGCTGAATAACGCATTGAATACTTCTAGTGCGTCCAACTGGACAACGACGAATTACACCAACAATAGCTTTTCCTCTTTAACCAATGTCATTGCCTACCGCAGTGACATTTTTGGTTTGATTGCACAGGATGTTATCACGAAAGACGTGAACAACAATAATCTAGTTCGTGTGGTAGACGTGGCCCAATTCTATTACAAAGACCCGTTGCTCAATGCACAGAGCGATACTGTGACTTTTACGGTTTTAAGCGCACACTTTAAGGCGGGTAGCGGAACTTCAAATTCTTCGCAACGCAATGCGATGGCTGGGGCAATCATTGATTATATCGAGAACGATGCAGTCGATGCGAACATCATGCTCATGGGCGACTTCAACATGTATGCATCTTCTGAGAGTGGTTACCAGACCTTGATTGCAGGAAATGGATTCCGTTTTGAAGATCCTATTAACAGTTCGGGAAGCTGGAACAACAACAGTTCATTCGCCGCCATTCATACACAAAGCACCAGAAATGGGGGTTCGAACAGCTGTTTCTCTGGAGGTGGGTTAGACGATCGATTCGATCAAATTCTTTGTTCTGAAGATATTATAGAGGGTGAAGATGGAATGGTGTACGTGCCGAATACCTACTTTGCCGTTGGAAATGACGGCAACCATTTTAACGACCCTATAAATGCGGGTACAAATTACAGCGTGAGCAGTACAGTTTTATCTGCGCTCTACGCCTTAAGCGACCACCTTCCTGTAATCGCAGATTTCGATATTGATCTACAAGGATTGAATACAGTAGAGTTGGAAGTACCAGTTTTAGAAAACCCAATGCGTCAACCGGCTCAATTGGCCGATTTTTACCTGCGCTATGGTCTTGCTATCTACACGTTGGATGGACGAAAAGTGTTTGAAAAACCGGAAGGTGAGCCTGCCACAGTTCAAGGGCTTCCAACGGGATTGTATATCGCTCATTGGTCGAAAGACGGGCGAAGCACCACTTCAAAACTAATGCTATGGTAAGAAGAGTACTCGCTGTTTTGTTGTTACTGCCTCTGATTAGTGTTGGTCAAGGATTCGAAGAATTTCAAACCACACGTGCCAATGTGCGTTTGAGTGCAACCAACGTTGGGACCTTTGGCAATGCCTTCCGTGGGTACCGTGACGGCTCGGGGACTCCCTCCATGGAATACCCTGCCGGTTCCGGGATAGAACACCTGTTTGAAGGTGGCCTTTGGTTTGGTGGCCTCGATAACGGAATCGTTCGTGTGAGCACTTCAGCCTATGATGCGCCGCAGGGTTATGCGCCAGGACGCGGCGGATTTGAGTTTAATGCCTCCCAAGGTGCAAATGTCATTGAGAAAAGCTCGCTTCGCTCTTCGCCGAATTACCGCGCAGATGCCGTGAGCCACCAAGATTTCATTGCCAGCTTCAACGACAGTGAAATATTGGTTCCTGGAACCAGCATTCCAATCAACAACCACCTCAATCCTATGGATCTGCAGGTAGATATGGCAGTGTATAACTGGGAGTATTCGTTTACGGACTTCATGGTCATTGTTGATCTTACTATCACCAACGGGTCCAGCAATACCTATGAAGATTTCTTTGTAGGTCTGTGGAACAACACGGTGGTGCGTAATATCAACATCACACCGGCAGGTGCAGGAGGTGCCACCTTCTATTCACAAGGTGGAAATGGCTTTATCGACAGTTTGAATTTGGCCTATTGTTACGACCGCAATGGAGATGTTGGTTTTACGGATAGCTATGTAGGTCAGATGTTCTTAGGTGCGGAGGATAAGAACGGATTCCAACATCCTCAGGTAAGCACGGACACCAAGGTGAACTACAACGCTTGGGTATTCAACAACAGCGGTGCCAACACCTTCTTCTTTCCAACCTCAGACCAGCAGCGCTATTTGAAGATGTCGGACGGTTTTAACCAGCATCCTTGTTGGAACGACCCCACAGGTGCAGCTTGTGTAACGACCATGGACGTTGATTTGCAATCAGAGCTTAATGCTTTGGGCAATCGTTCAGATTTAGTTTCAGTGGGTCCTTTTGACGATTTTCAGCCAGGTGATGAAATCAAGGTCAGTTTTGCGTACATCGTCGCGAAGAAATACGAGGACGGTTTGCCGAACGGTTCTAACAACGCCACACAACAGACGTATTTATTGGACGCTGCCAACTGGGCTCAACGCACGTACAATGGAGAAGATGCCAACTTTAACGGCGTGCTCGACGAAGGTGAGGATAAGGACGGCAACGGCGTGATTACACGATTCATTTTGCCTTCGCCACCAGAAACTCCGATCATTCGCGTAGAGCCAGGCGATGGCGAGTGTACTATTTATTGGGCGGATAATTCGCGCCAAAGTGAAGACCCCATCTCCAAGAAGAAAGATTTCGAGGGGTATAACATTTATGCAACGCAGACCGGTTTTGATGTATTTGGAACACCGGATTTGCAGAACGATTTGGAATTGGTGGCAAGCTTTGATTCATTGGCCAACGATTATGGCTTCAACAATGGATTTTTGCCTGTGAAATTGGCCACGCCTGTGACTTTCGACGGCGATACTAATGAGTATGCCTTTGCGTACACCTTAAGTCCTCTTCCCAACGGTTGGCAGACGGCAGTAGCGGTAACGGCATTTGATAAAGGTGATTTGAACAGCGGCCTCGAGTCCCTAGAGAGTGCAGTTTTGTCGAATGCAGTAAGGGCCTTCCCGGGTGCTGGACCAAGCAACCTAGACAGTGTTGAGCCCTATGTGTACCCGAACCCCTATTATCTCGGCGCAAGCTGGGAAGGGTCGAGTAACTTCCAAGAGGAGAGTCGGAAATTGGTCTTTTCAAACCTTCCAAGAAATTCAAGAATAACCATCACCACCGCTGGCGGTGATTATATAGACAGTTTTGAGCATCACCAGGAGTACGATGGAACGGACATTCGCTGGTTCCGAAGTTTCGGGTCAGAAGATCCGTCGCGAAACGTATTCTCCGGTGGTGAACATGCGTGGGATTTGCTTTCCAGAGAGAGTCAGATTATTGCGCGCGGTATGTACCTCTTTACCGTGGAGGATTTAGAAACAGGAAAATCATTTACAGGAACTTTTTTAATCGTGAAATAATGAAAAGAGTCGTTTTACTTTTTGTAGTGCTTTTTGGCTTGTCGGCCAATGCACAGAGCTACGTGTCCATTTCGGACATTAATTATGTAAGCCCAACAGATTTGGCTGCATGTAATGATACTTCATCCTACTTGGGACAGACGGTGATTACTCGTGGTGTTGTAGTGACACCAGGTAATGTGACTGAGGTTGCTTCAGGTTCGGTAACTGGAGGCTTGCGTCCATTTATCTTCATTCAGGATACCACGGTAGGCGGTCAGAGCTCACCATTTGCAGGTATCGAGGTGATGGGAGTATATACCAGCAGCACAGGTTCTTTGCAAGTGCCTGCAACCTTTACTCAAGCCCTACCAGGAGATATCGTGGAGGTAAAAGGTGTGGTTGGCGAGTATAATGGTTCAAACCAATTGTCATTAGCGGATGCCAACTCATTTAGCATTGTGAGTACGACTACTGATCCTGTGGTCAGCGATACTATTTCTGTGGGTGATCTTAACGACGCACAGTTTGTGAATAACGTCACAACGGGTGAGCAGTACGAGGGATCTTTTGTGACTTTGACAGACGTGACGGTTACTCAGGTCATTCCTTTTAGCGGAAACCGTGTGAGCTTCAACATTGTCGATGGAAACGGGAATGCAATGAACGTTAGTGATCGATTCCTCGCTCAAAAATTGAGCTCTTGGACAACGGTAAACCCAAACTCTCCGCAAACTCAGGGTTCTTTTGTGCCGCCAGTACCTGGAACATTTTACAACTCTATTTCGGGTGTGGTTCGTCACGATGCGAACGGATGTACAGGGGATAACGGTCGGGGTTACGAGATCAACCCATTTGCCGCTTCACACTACGACATCGGCTATGCACCACCGTACATCGCGAACTTTGAACGCGACCCTTCGATTCCTACCTCAAACCAGGATGTGGAGATTGTATGTACCATTACAGATTTTGACGGAAGTGTAGATTCTGTAGCCTTTGTATGGAGTGCTATTGATACGCAATCGGTGGCTAATTTCACGGTAGCCCCAATGACGCTAGTAACAGGTACTACGGATGAATTTGAATTTGAGATACCACAGCAGGCCAACGGTACGTTGGTGCGTTACTACATCTATGCAAAAGACGACGACGGCAACGAAAGCTACTTGCCTTCGAAGCCGATCAACCAGGCAACACCAAACTTTGATTTCTACACGGTTCGTGATAATGGTTTGATCATCCCGGATATTCAATTCACCTATAACTCAAACGGCGCTTCTCCTTTGAACGGTGCTGAGGTAACTGTGAAAGGTATTGTGACGGCTTCGACCAAAATTGGCGACCTAGGCTTCTTGTATATCCAAGATGAAAATGCAACATCATGGGCGGGTATCTGGTGTGTCGGAATTGGCCTTAATACGTACTACCGCAATGAAGAAGTTGAGGTAACAGGATTTGTTGAAGAGTTCTATGGAATGACTCGATTAAATGTGACTTCTTCGAGCAAAACGGGCAACTTAGGTTCTATAACACCTTTAGTTATTGATCCATCGGATTCAGCGAGCTACGCAAACTTCGGTTGGGAACCTTACGAGAGTATGTTGGTACGTTACGAGGATCCGAACAATGGTTCTTTGTACGTGAGTCAAACCAACCTTGGCTTTGGAGATTATGCAGTAAGTAATAGCGCCTCTGCACCGGTATGGAGCAGTGGACGTGTATTGGCTGGACGTCAGTCGACCACTGCCTATTCTTCGTTGAACGTTCAGCTGGTTACTGATACTTCGTATGCTTCGATTGATGGTGAGATGGACGTTACCCCTATCGTCGTGGACAACACAATGACTTTTGATGCTATCGAAGGAATCTTGTTCTACGGTTTCAGCAACTACCGCTTGTTGCCAAGAAACAACAACGACTTTATCAACCCGTCTGTCACTCTAGATAGCATTGCGGTAGCAACATCGCCTATTGGTTTAGACGAATGGGCTACTTCAAACCTTAAAGCTTATCCGAATCCGTCAAACGATTGGATGCAGCTGGAAAGCTCAGGAGCAGGTATGTGGACCATCGCAAATGTTTTGGGTCAGCAGGTAGCTACTTACGAGAGTGAAGGTTCGTTGAGAATTTCTACAACTTCACTAGCAGAAGGAACCTATGTGGCTCGATTCAGAGGGGCTCAAGGTGCAGGAACCATCATCTTTATTGTACAGCGATAGATCTTGAAAAGAGTAGCGGTCATATGTAGCATTTTATTTGCAGCCTTGGGGTGTCAGAAGCCCCAAGGATCTGTGGATAACCTGGCGCCGGAGACTACCATTAGCGTGGACAGTATCCAGCGTTCTGGGGATCTGCGATTGAATGCGAATGTGCATTTGAATTGGTACGGGTCAGATGCCGACGGCTACATCGATTACTTCAACGTACAGGTCAATGACGAACCTGTAGGAAAAACACGCTCCAACGACAGCATCTTTACGTTTGTGATTGACGCGGGTTTAGATTCAGCTGATGTCCTTATTCAGGTAAGCGCAGTGGATCACGAAGGGCTGGAAGATCCTACGCCAGCAAAGTTGTGGGTGCCCCTGAAAAATGCTGCACCTTCATGCCGCATTGATGCCGACGAGATTGCCCCAGACAGCGCAAAGATTGTACTTACGCTTCGCTGGGATGCTGAGGATATCGACGGCAATGAAACTATTGTTGAGGCTGAGGTACGTTTGAACAATGGACCTTGGTCACAGATAGACCTCGGTCAAGGACTGCTGAGTTTTACCCTGAATCCAAGCGGAACCTCAGCAGCAGTTTATCAAAATGGATTTTTAGTAGATACTGCGCTTGCTGGCGCTTCTGCCAACGATACCAACAGAGTCTTTCTTCGTGTGAAAGATTGGGCAGGTTCGTACTCGGAAGTAGATACATCAAGTACGTTCTATTGGTCGGCGAGGGCGGCAGATATGTTGGTGTTGAATAGTCAGCCCGCATACATCGGGGCACAGTATAAAGAGTGGTTGGACAGCATTGGTGATGCCTACGATTACGTGCAGATGGATGCAATTACGGGAATCGGCATCCCTACGTATTGGAACCCATCTATGAAGCTGCTTTTTGAACAGTACGAACGAGTACTTCTATTTACGGACGCTACCCAGTTTCCGAACAACGGCGGAACGGATTATTTGCTCAATATTCTTAGTCCTTCGGTGCAGTCGTATGTCCAGGGGGGAGGGAAAGTATTCACCAGTGCACAGATTACCAGTTCCATGGATATGGGGGCAATTAATGATGTTTATCCGGTCAGTGGTTCCATTACTTCTACCGGTCAAGCGCGTCTGACTAATGACAGCTCTATAGTTCCCGTTGACACAACGAGTGGCGCACCTTCGGTACGACCGAAAAATATCGTTTTAGGGGTGACTCCGGTGAATCCAGCGGCAGATGCAAACGCTTACTATACGGCGCAGTTGACCAAAATCGCAGGTTGGACAGGAAGCAATACAGTAGGCACCATTCGTTCGAGAAACGGTGAAGTGTATGAGGTGTTCTTCTCGGTGCCCTTGCATCAATTTTCAAGGCCCAACTCTACCAATGGCGGTGACCTCATTAAACATGTATTAGAAAATGAATTTTAGGAAGTTCTACATATTCATTTTCATCGTCTTGAGCCAGATGGCCTTTGCTCAGAGCAAAGGGGTGCTTAAAGGCGTGGTGGTTGAGAAGGCTACCGGTGAAACTTTACCAAATGCTTCGGTGACCATCGTAGGTACCTATTATCAGACGTTGACCGATTTCTCCGGTGAGTTTGAAATCAAAGACATTAAGCCTGGAACCTATACCATTAAGGTTCAATTCATAGGGTTTAGTCCAACACAGATTAATGGGGTTAAAATCAAGAAAGGTCAAAACAAACCCCTGCGCGTAGCCTTGGCTGAGCAGAATGAAATGCTCAACACAGTGACTGTTGTGGGCCGAAAAAACCAGGTAGACCTTGAGCAAGCTTCTTCGGCAATCACGTTTTCTTCAGAAGAGATCAGTTCTCTGGTCGCAAAAGGCGTAGAGGATATTGTGGCACAGCAAGCAGGTGTCCAAAAAACTACGGATGGTATCCAAATTCGTGGGGCACGTGTCTATGAAACCGAGTATTTGGTGGACGGCATCTCGGCGCAAGATCCTTTGGCAGGAACCGGCGGAGGTGTGAGTGTAAGTTCGTCTTCACTGCAATCCATCAATTTGATGACCGGTGGTGCTAGTGCGGAATACGGCGGTGGCTCTTCCGGGGTTGTAAATACGACTATCAAAGAGGGAGGGCAAAAACTTCGTTGGAGTGCTCAGTACAGTTCGGATAATTTTACGCCCGCGAGCTTCAATACCGACCGAGCTGAGGTCACGCTTAGTACGCCTATTCCATTTACCAAGAAGAAATTGACGCTATTCACCAGCGCCAATGCAGATATTACGGATCATTATTTTGGCGCTACCGCGTCCCAGTTAAACAGCTCTTTATTTCCGGGTAACCCAACCCTTTGGGCACCTCGACAGAGCAACGATTATACGCACACGACTAAATTGACTTGGCGTTCAAAAGCCGTGGGTAAGATCAGTTTGACCAACAGCCACAGTCTTAAGGTCAATCAAAATTCACGTACACTTCAGATTGTTGGGTTTGACGCCTTATTGGCGCCTGGGTTCCAATACAATCGCTCCAACAACCTTGATAATGCGACTACTTATACTCACCATAGTAATTTGAGCGTCTTGCAATGGCAGAAGCGTTTGAATACAAAGTCAGGATTGAATTTCTCAGCGGGTCGTTTGTTTACCAACCTCCGCGCGGATGCAAACGGTCGTCCGTTCCGAGCAGAAACGGTGGATCAGATTTACGATGAGGATTACATCTACACGGGGCAAATGACCTTGTTCAACCCGAATGATCCTTCTGGTACCTATTACCTCATCCCTGGTGATGGATTGGTCAATAATGGCGGTATTACACCGATTTGGCACGACCACTACGCCCAAGAATACACCTTAAAAGGCAAATTCACCTACACACCAAACAAGATTCACCAAACCTCGGCAGGTTGGGAGCATGCATTCACAGAATACCAGTGGGTTGACGTATTCCGCCCATGGGTAGGTGCCCCGATTGTATTAAATGATAGCACCACTACTCCTTCGATCTCTATTGGATCAAGTAATGATATTTGGAAGGTGAACCCTCAAAAAGGCGGCTTCTTCGTGCAAGACCGTATCGAATACCAAGGGATTAAAGCAACCTTAGGGATGCGACTAAATTATTGGGCACCGGGAGCATTTGCTGATGAAGCTGTGAATGATCCTACTTCACCGGTTCTAGAACAAGTTCGCCAAGATTACATGGACCAGACCATTGGCGTTGCTGGGCTTCGTTGGAAACTGCGCATGTTGCCGCGTTTGAACGTAAGTTTCCCAGTCACGGAGAACAATGTCTTGTATTTCAACTATGGCCACAGCATGCGTACGCCCCACCCGCGCTTCTTGTACGCCGGTCTCGACCCTGAATACCAAGACCGTTCCTTCCTCTCTAATCTCGGGAATCCAAACCTGAATCCAGAGGTCAATATTTCATATGAAATTGGATACAAGACCCTTTTAGGAACTCGCCTTGGTTGGACGTTGAATGCCTTCAACAACAATCGCTTTGATTACATCGTTGCGCGCCGAGTTATCACCACGGATGCGACGGGTCGTCCTGTGACCAAGACCATGTACATCAATCAGGATTACGCGAAAGTACTAGGTGTGGAGACGCAGTTTAATGCCCGATTGGGCGAGAGCTTCCAGACGTTTATCAATGGTAGCTACCAGCAGGCGCGCGGCAAGAGTAATTCGGCTCGAGAGAGTGCCTTGCAGATCGCACAGACTGGAGAGGTACCGTTGTCACAAGAGCAATTCTTGGCTTGGGACAGACCGTGGAAATTCAACGCGGGGATTACTTATGCAAACGACAGCAGCAAGTGGCGTGCTACAGTGAGTGCTCGCTATTCTTCGGGATACAGGTATACCCCCCAGAATTTGGTCGGCTACAATGATTTAGGCCGCCCTCAGTTTGAGGTAGACAACAGTCGATTCCTTGAAGGTAGAGGTGCCTACTGGTTCACTATGGATGCTAAGGCAAGCTACCAGTTGGTCACGCTTGGCGGTGGACGAGGGGTTGCGCTGAATGCTGAGGTGACAAACTTCACCAACAGAAGAAATGCACAGATCATCAACCCGATTACGGGAAGAGCCTACGAATATGGAGACGATGTGCCCTTAACATGGCGCGATCCTCGACCTGAATTTAATGGCCCGCAAGAAAGCGGAACGGACCCTCGGAATCCTGCGCGGTACGCCGCCCCGATTCAATGTATGATTGGAATTCAAATGTCATGGTAAAGCGCTTAGTACTCCTCTTGGCATTCGCCTTTGGTCCATTGCTTCATGCACAGTTGCTTCCTAACTATGGGGAGGAGCGTGCAGGACTTAGTTCCTTTACCTACTTGAAATCACCAGTAGACCCGTGGAGTGCCGGTTTGGGTGGTACTGCTTTGGCCAACACCTCTTCGTACGGGTTAGTAACTAACCCAGCATTGCTCTCTGCGGGCATGCAGCAGGGCGTCTTTACAGGTTCAAGAATGTTGGGAGGATCCATCGGTCACGACTTCTTTAGTATTTCAAAGGCGCGCAACCCGAACCAAGTGGTTGGCGTTTCCCTAAACTCTTTGACTTCCGGAGGAATTGTTGAACGTACCGTTTGGCAGCCAGAGGGAACGGGACGAATTGTAAACGGCGCCTTACACTCTGTAGGTGTGGGTGTGAGTCAACGCTTTTCGGATTATTTCAACGCAGGCGTTCAACTAAATTACGGGCAAGAGCAGTTAGGTGCATTCACCGCACATTCTGTGGCACTTGATCTCGGGTTCCATTACGAGTTGGACTATCGCGAACTGAGCTTCGCTGCGGCCATTTTGAATTTTGGTCCTTCAACATCTATCGTTCAGACAGGATCCTTACCGACGACCATTAATACAGATACGACGGCTTCTTCGGTAGCAGCACCTCCGCAAGTGTTTGCCATGGGGATGCGATTCAACGCCATGCATAGGGGTGATCACAAGGTTTACACATCGTTCCAATTAAACCACCCTTCGGACAACAATGAGAACTACAGTGTGGGCGCGGAGTATTGGTACAAAGAAATCATTGAGGTGCAGCTCGGCTACCGCATGGTGAGCCGTTGGGGGGCGCCTAGTTTTGGATTCTCCACCAAGACCCAAGTGGGTGGGTGGCCGATGAAGATGGGCGTGAGTGCCATTCCATCGCCAGCCGGAAATTATCAAACGGTATTCGGCTTGACCATTACCCCATTAAACTGGATGTTATGAGAAGAGTAATCGCATTATTTGCTGCCGTCATTCTGCTTTCTTCCTGCGAAAACTATTGGGGAAAAAAGACCGATATCAGCTTTATTGACATCCCGAATTATGAGGTTCGCGAGATCGCCTATGTGCCCGTGGAGCCCAAGCTTTATGATGCTGCCGCGCCTATCGATGTGACCATTGGATACGATGAATTCATATATGTTGTAGACAGCGCCACCTCGGAGATCGTACGATACGACATGGCGTTCCAGCCACAAGGCCGCTTATTCGTACCAGGGGTTACTAAAGTGGTGCAAGACCGCCGCTTGAATCTATTAGCCATTGGCACCTCCGATACGACAGTCAACGGAGTGGATTATGATTTGACGACGATTTACAGAATAGATTTTGAAAACAACGGCATCCTGGACTTCACACAAGCCTCTATGGAAAAGGTGGCGGTTCACCCGTTCTACTTCAAGAACTCATTTTCTTCTTCAGACGCTTTTGTGAAATTTACAGACATCGCCGTACAAGGGGGTGTGAGCGGTCAGCTCAACAATCGTTATTACGTCAGCAGAACTGGAGAAAATCAAAACAATGCTGGTTTTGGTCCGGACAACGCGGTCTTGACTTTTTCAAATACAGACGAATTCGTTTCGGGCATTCCTGTGACCGCCGCCGGCGCAGTTTACGGCGACTACTTTAAGCGTCCCTTAGCCTTGGCAAGTTTTACCCAACCGCCACAGATTGCTGCACGTCCTTCTCAAGATTTTTGGGTGGCCAATAGCGACCCGGATCAAGCCATTCAGATTCAACACATACAATTTGAAGAGGGACCGTTTGGCGCAGTGTACCAACCGATCTTCTATTCGACTACGGATCCAAATACCACCGGTTACCTGCAAACGGCCAATAGATTTACGGAGCCTTGTGACCTCGCTTTTGCAGGTGATGCGAGCCAATTCCTGTTCGTCGCAGACGCAGGTGTGGACTCGGTATACCAATTTACCTCTACTGGATTAGAGGGTGTTCCCCCACCACCGGCAAGCACAGCGGAACTGAATGCTATATCTACTTTAGGCGGCTTTGGAGACCTTCGTGCTGTGGCCTATTACGACCGCATTCTCTATGTGGCTGATGCTCAAAGTGGAACCGTTTCAAGATTTAAACTAACCTTAGACTTTGAGTAACAAAAGAATGAGGATTTCTATGTATATTCTAATCGCTAAAATTTAGCAACCACAAATAACACTCAATCAACAAAAATCATGAGAAAGTATCTAGCGATAGTACTGGTTTGCCTCTCTTACGTGGGGTTTGCACAGACTAACTATGTGGTCACATTTAAAGTGAACACCGCAAACATTACGGTAGGGTCAAACGGACTTTATCTAGGTGGCGGTGTCATCGGTGGAGCAAACGCCGTTCAACTTAGTGACCCAGATGGAAATGGTGTTTATGAAGGCACCGACACATTAAGTGGAGCAGGTGGAGGAAACTTCATCTTCTTGAACAGTCCCTCTTGGAGCGGCGACTGGGGAACTAAAGAAAATCTCGCAGGTCTTTCTTGTGCAGATGCCAACAACTACAACGACCGTATCCTACCAAGCTTTACGCAGGACACTACGTTGTTGTTCTGTTTCGGATCATGTGCAACGGATACAGTATGTCCAACATTGCCAACCAACCCTGATGTAACATTTAGCGTGGATATGAATGGGGTGACCTCTTCATTTACCAACGTTTACGTTAGTGGTACACTAAATAGCTGGAGCGGTAATGCAAACCAATTGACCGATCCAGACGGTGACGGTGTATACGAAGGCGATATCAACCTTGCGGCTGGTAACTACGAGTTCAAGTTTACATACGACAACTGGGTAGGTCAGGAAAGTCTTGATCCTGCAACTGCAGATTCAGTATGTACACTAACCACAGGTATTTACACGAACCGCTACATCACAATTGGTTCTTCAGACACTACACTACCGACTTACTGTTGGGAAGAATGTACTGCTTGTCAGTCGACGTATACGCCGACAGCATGTGGTGATTTGTTCTTCTCTGAGTACGCAGAAGGTTCTTCGAACAACAAATACATCGAGATTTACAATCCTACAGCGAATCCTGTTTCGTTGAGTGGTTACACGGTTTATGCAAGTGGTAATGGCGGTTCATGGACCAATTCATTTACTTCAAACGCAACAATCGCTTCAGGTGATGTGTACATGATTGCCAACAGTTCATTGAGCAGCACAGTAATCGGTAACGCAGATACAACATTATCTTACCCTTCTATCGTTCACTTCAACGGTGATGACGCCTTGATATTGATGAACGGTAACGATACTATTGATGTATTGGGTGTTCCTGGTGTAGATCCAGGTTCTAGCTGGACGGTAGGAACAGGTTCTACAGCGAACCACACTTTGGTACGTAAGGCTACAGTAGATATGGGTTCTACAGACTGGACTACTGGTGCAGGCGAGTGGGATGTATACGCACAGAACACTTGGACGTACTCAGGTGCACATTCAAGCAACTGTGTGGTTACTCCAAACGACGTAACCTTCCAGGTAGACATGAACAACGTGACTTCTTCGTTTACTAACGTTTACGTTAGTGGTACTGTGAACAACTGGAGCGGTAACTCAAACCAATTGACAGATCCAGATGGTGATGGCGTATACACGGGAACTCTTTCGTTGATGCCTGGTTCTTACGAGTACAAGTTTACCTATGACAACTGGACAGGTCAGGAGTCACTAGACCCAACTTTGGATAGTGCGTGTACATTGACTACAGGTACTTTCACTAACCGTTATGCGACGTTCGGTAATGCAGATACAACACTTCCGGTGGTTTGTTGGGAATCTTGTGCTTCATGTCCGGTACAAACAGACTTTGCAGTAACCTTCATGGTGAATACTGCCAATATCACTGTCGGTACTAACGGTCTCTACCTTGGTGGTGGCGTTATAGGTGGCGCGAATGCAGTACAACTACTTGATCCTGACGGTGACGGTATTTACGTAGGAACGGATACATTGAACGGCTCGAACGGAGGTAACTTCATCTTCTTGAATAGCCCAGCGAATGCTTGGGATTGGAACACGAAAGAAAACCTAACCGGTTTGTCTTGTGCGGATCCAAACAACTACAACGACCGTATTCTACCGACGTTTACTCAGGACACTACATTGATGTTCTGTTTCGGAACGTGTTCGACTGATACTTCTTGTACGGTAACCACGACGAATCCAGATGTAACCTTCAGAGTAGATATGAGTAACGTTAGTGCTTCGTTCACGAACGTATATGT
>DJCX01000001.1:0-128 GCA_002430755.1 Flavobacteriales bacterium UBA5939
GTGGTTGTATTTGACCGTATTCGTGAAAACATGGGAAGCCGTAAGGCGAACTTTGAAGCAGGGGTGAACAAATCGTTGAACCAGACATTGAGCCGTACGTTCAATACCTCTTTGACAACGTTCTTCGT
>DJCX01000001.1:467-2683 GCA_002430755.1 Flavobacteriales bacterium UBA5939
GTAGGTACTTACAGCTCATTGTTCATTGCGACTCCAGTAATGTTCGATGCGTCGAAGGAGAAATAAGAAAATTGATATTTGAAAGGAGCCCCGTTGCGCGCAGCGCAACGGGGCTTTTTGTTTAAATTTGTCTCATGTCACATACATTCCTTTTGTTTAACATCAGTGGCGGCGAGTTCATACTCGTTGCATTGATCTTTTTGGTCCTCTTCGGGCCAAAGCAAATCCCAACGATGGCGCGGTCGGCAGCAAAAGTCATTAAGCAGGTTCGCAACGCTACGAATGACATCAAAAGAGAAATTATGGACAGCGCTGAGGATCAAAAATTGACCGAGGTGAAAAAGACCATCGAAGAAGGTCGCGACGCTTTCAAAGAAGTGACCGATTCCATTAAAAGAGGCACCAAGATTTGATCGCGTTATTTCTCCTTGGCGGATTCGCCCTGCTCCTTGTCGGTGGAGAGTTTCTCGTCCGAGGCAGTGTCGGTATTGCACTAAAGCTTCGTGTTTCTAAGGTAGTCATTGGCTTGACCTTGGTAGCTTTTGCTACAAGTGCCCCGGAGTTGCTCGTAAGTGTTGTTGCTGCTACCCGAGGCAAGAGTGATATCGCCTTAGGAAATGTCATAGGCTCAAATATCGCCAACATAGGACTCATTCTAGGGCTAACGGCACTTGTGTATAAGATGAAGGCGGTGCGTATGCATTACCGCAATGATTGGCTTTTCCTGCTCTTGGCAAATGCACTACTAGCGGTATTCTTGTTTTACGGCGGGATTACTACTGGCCAAGGATTGTTATTAGTCGCCCTTCTTGTAGGCTACAATATTCAAAAAATTCGCTCCGCACGAAGAAATCGAAATCTTGCTATCGGTGAAGAAATCGAAGAAATTCATCTCCCGGTATGGAAAGGAATGGTGTTGCTCATCGTCGGGGCATTGGGGCTTTCCTTTGGTGCGAAATTTTTCGTTAGTGGAATCAGTGCACTCGCCATTCATTTTGGAATGACGGAACGCTTCGTGGCGGTAACCATGGTGGCCTTTGGTACAAGTGTTCCAGAATTGGCCGCTAGTTTTATGGCCGCGCGAAAGGGAGAAAGCGATATTGCAATAGGAAACATTATTGGATCGAACATCTTTAACATCTTATCGGTGTTGGGCTTTACCGCTCTTGTTCAGCCTATTACCCTCCAAGATGCCGCGCTCTTTACGTTTGATTTTCACGCTTCCGTATTCTTTACATTGTTAATAATTCCACTGATGAGTCTCTTTACAAAGGACCGATTGGATAGGGTGGAAGGGGCATTGTTGCTGGGTTTTTACCTAATCTTTATTTCATCCTTAGTTTTTTAAGGGGTCACCCGGCAGATAGTTAATAATTTTTTATTGCACCCCTCCTTTTTAGGGGGTATCTTTGACGCAAATAAAAATTTAACCACATGCCAACGGTAAGATTTCTAGCACTAGAAGAAACAATGGGGCGCAAGCCACAGCACTTCGAAGCACCTGGAACAAGAGTTTCAGATTACTTCGGTTCTCGCGTATTCAACAGAAAAGCAATGCGCGAATACATGACTTCAGAAGCCTACAAGGCTGTTATTGATGCAATGGACAACGGTACCAAAATCAACCGCAACATTGCCGATCAGGTAGCTGCAGGTATGAAAGCTTGGGCTTTGAATTTGGGAGCAACGCATTACACACACTGGTTCCAGCCGCTTACGGGTGCGACTGCAGAAAAGCATGATTCTTTCTTTGAGCCTACTGGAAACGGTGAGGCGATTGAGAAATTCTCAGGCGGTATGTTGGTTCAGCAAGAGCCAGATGCATCTTCTTTCCCGAACGGTGGTATTCGTAACACATTCGAAGCGCGTGGTTACACAGCTTGGGATCCTACGTCACCTGCGTTTGTTTTCGGAAGCACCTTATGTATTCCAACGGTATTCGTTTCTTACACTGGTGAGGCACTTGATTACAAAACTCCACTATTGCGTGCATTGCAAGCAGTAGATAGTGCTGCAACCGCAGTATGTAAGTACTTCGATAAGAACGTAACAAAAGTAAATGCAACCCTTGGCTGGGAGCAAGAGTACTTCTTGGTAGACGAAGCATATTTTGCGGCGCGTCCAGATTTACAATTGGCAGGTCGTGCCCTAGTTGGACACGCACCAGCGAAAGGCCAGCAGTTGGACGATCACTACTTTGGTTCTATTCCAGAGCG
>DJCX01000023.1 GCA_002430755.1 Flavobacteriales bacterium UBA5939
CCAACTACCTTGGACCCAAGAAAATAGTTAAAGAGTTCTTAGTGATTAAGCATCACTGGCATTACCAACATCAATAGGTCTTCACCCTCGTCAACACCATCCGCTGGGATAAGGATACCCGCACGATTCGGTGCGCTCATCTCCATACGAACGTTATCAGAACCAAGGTTGCCTAGCATTTCCAACAAGAAACGGCTGTTAAAGCCGATCTCCATGTCATCGCCTTGGTAATCACAAGCCAAGCGCTCGTTTGCCTTGTTGCTGAAATCTGGGTCTTCTGCGCTGATGCCCATTTCTGCGCCTGCGATACGCAAACGAATCTGGTGCGTCGTTTTATTTGAGAAGATAGCCACACGCTTCACTGAAGAGGAGAATGCGCTGCGATCTACCAACATCACATTCGGGTTCGATTGCGGGATAACTGCCTCGTAGTTCGGGTATTTGCCGTCAATCAATCGACATACCATAACCACGTTGTCAAACGAGAACTGTGCATTGGTGTTGTTGTAAACCACCTTCACCTCCGAAGAATCATAGCTCAATGAACCACGAAGCATATTCAACGGCTTCTTCGGCATAATGAACTCAGCAGTGCTCTCTGCACCTAGGTCTGTTCTTCTGTAGCGCACAAGCTTGTGTGCATCGGTGGCTACAAAGGTTAAGCCGTTTGAATCGAACTGGAAGAAAACTCCACTCATCACTGGACGAAGCTCGTCGTTTCCTGTCGCAAACAACGTTTTACCAATGGCTGTAACCAAGACCTCTGCAGGAAGTGTTGTAGATGTTGCGTCCTCAAGCTCAGGGAATTTCGGGAATTCATCACCGTCAATAAAGGCCAAAGAATACTTACCGTAATCTGAAGACAATTCAATCGTGTGCGAACCTTCGTCGAACGTGAAGGTCAATGGCTGCTCAGGGAACGTCTTCAACGTGTCCATCAACACCTTCGCAGGTACCGCGGCAGAACCAACATCTTCTGTTTCGACTTCAAGATTGACACTCATCGTCGTTTCTAGATCGGAAGCGCTCACTACCAACTCGCCTTGTTTCAACTCAAAAAGGAAGTTGTCTAAAATAGGCAGGGTATTGTTGCTTTGAATGATTCCTCCAATGAGTTGGAGTTGTTTCAACAGCTTAGAACTAGATACGATGAATTTCATAATAGGTCGTCTTATCAATTGATAGTAAACAAAGATAATCGGACCGATAAGTTTTATCCGTGTCCAATTCTTTTTTTAATCACAGGTTTTTGTTAATAACCGCTAGTTAAACTCCCAAGGGGTCAACATGAGGTTACGCCAGCCGTAGCGCTGTATAAGTGCCATTCTTCCATCCGGCAACTCCGCATAGAATCTGTCGGGATCCCACTCGTGCGGTGTACCGTCTTCTCCTACCAATATGCCTTCGGTTTTCTTGTAAAATGCACGCGTCTCCAAGATGGCCCCATCAGTGGTATGCACATAGAATGAAAAGGCTGGGGTCGAACTAAAAATACTGTCTTTCTTCTCCCAGATGTTATCTGTGGAGACTACGGCACCTTCGTACTTCAATGTACGAACCGCAGCCACCGCCGAATAGAGCAGTTGTGGATTGCTGTACGGCAATGGCTCGAACTCACCGCCCACCAAAGACCAACTGCTTGCATCATTCGCTGGAGCATTCAACCCGTCGCCTTCTTTGCGCGTAATCATCCAAAAGAAGCCCTCAGGACCATTGACATTCATTTCAATACTTTCAATCTGCCCAGGAGCCAGGCCATATATTGTTCTGTCGCGCCACATAGAAGGCTCTGTAAAAAATCGGGTAGTCAAATACCCGTTAAAACCTTGGATGTAGACAGAAAAAGGCAATTCTGAATCGACCATGCGGTAATACGTACCTAACATGTCCGGTGTTTCTGTACCGACGATATAGCTTTTCACTAATTCATCTCCACTATATACCTCAACCCATTTACCGTAGACCTCCATGCGCTGGTTCACTGCCGGCACAGCACTTTTAGAGACAAAATTCTTGAGTGTTACACTGCCCAAAGTTTCCAGCAACACCTCAATAGCATCTTTACGAACAGGATGCTGTCCATCTACTAACCAACCATTATCAGTACGCTGAAGAACTACCTGCGAAGGTTTCTTATCGCTAATGACAATCTTGGTAATGCTTGCCGTATCGGCAATGGCAAAGTCGTACTGCGCCTTAAGTTCTTCCATGCCGTCGCTCTGCGCAGGTGAACCACAACTGACCACGATTAGGGCAAATAATAGGCTATAAAGACTGTTTTTAACGTGCATATTTTCTTCTTCTGTATAGGGTCAACATACCGGCAACGAGCAATAACAGTAGCTCCGGTAAGGCCACATTGATTGCTTTCCACTTGGCTGCTTCATTGGTCAATTTCTCTTCGCTGAGCAATCTCAATTTGATGTCGCGGGTACGCGTTTCCATCAGTCCGCGATCGTCCAACATGTAGTCCGTGAGGTTCAAAAGCAAATCGTCATTGCCGTATTGGATGTTCGTGTACTGATCAAAGCCCAGCGGTAAGGGTTGTCCACGAGG
>DJCX01000106.1 GCA_002430755.1 Flavobacteriales bacterium UBA5939
TCCTCGTTAAAGGTCATCAATTGGAACCCCTTGTAAAAGAGCCCAACACCGACCATCAAGAGCACGGCGAGTGCAGAAAAAATATAGACATCGTCCATGGTAATCGCCGCCGCCTTTCCTAAAAGATAGCGCTCTAATCCTGCCTGCTGGCCCTGTCCAGAACGTTGAATCAAAGACATTAGCATGATGCCGAACCCAAAGAAGGTGGAAAGCACTAAACTTACCGCAGTATCGCTTTTAAGCTTTGTTCTGCCCTGGATATAACCAATGCCATAATGCGCGATCAGTCCGCTAATCAAAGCACCCACAATAAGGAAGATGGGGTTGCGTCCGTCACCCAATAAAAAGGCCAAAACTACTCCCGGCAAAAGGGCATGTGCTATAGCATCTCCAACAAGACTCTGCCCCTTCAAATAACTGAAGGCGCCAACCACAGCCGCCGACGAAGCGAGTAGAGTGGTTCCGATGAGTACCTTGAGGAAAATAGGATCCATGGGCTTACTTCTCCGGTTTGTTTTCCTTGAATTCTGGTTCGCGAAGCGGGAACTCCTCTGTGCTGATTAAATCTCCCAGCTTTGAGAGCACGGTCAATCGACCACCGTAGGCCTCTTGAAGCAATTCCTTGGTGAACACTTCCTCCTTAGGGCCGGCAGCGACCAATCGTGTATTCAACAAAACAATGTGATCGAAATATTCATTTGCTGTCTGAAGGTCGTGGTGTACTATAATGACCGTCTTGCCCTGATTCTTCATCTCACGCAACAGCTGTAAAATGGCGTCTTCCGTTGCGGCATCTACCCCCACAAAAGGCTCGTCCATTAAATAGATATCCGCTTGCTGCGCCAGAGAACGCGCGATAAATACCCGCTGCTGCTGACCGCCCGATAGCTGGGAAATTTGACGGTGTGCAAATTCAAGCAAATTCACTTTTTCTAACGCTTCAGTTGCAATCCGCTTGTCCTCTTTTGAAATGCGACGGAACAAGTTGTTTTTGCGGTAGCGGCCCATCAAAACCACATCCATGACGTCGGCAGGGAAGTCCCAGTCCACACTTTCACGCTGCGGCACATAGCTCACGCGCTCACGAACCTTATCCAAAGGTTGGCCAAAAATCTCCGTGTATCCACTGTCCGGTTTCATCAGGCCCATAATGGTCTTCAACATGGTGGTTTTACCCGAGCCGTTCGGGCCTACGATACCTACAATTTTACCCGTTGGCAGTGAAAAATCAACATCCCACAACACAGGTTTGCTGTGGTAGCTAACGGTTAAGTTGTGTACTTCTATGCTCTTTTCCATCATTTCAAAGAGTTTAAAATTTGTGTCGTATTATATTTAAAAGCTCCTATTAATGTAGCTTCAGGCGTACCCTGCTCTCCCAATGCATCAGAGAAGAGTGGCTCGCCTAATTTCACTTGGCCGCCTTTCTGTTCCACCGCTTCTTTCAAAGCTTCAATGCTTTTTGAATTCACAGAGGTTTCCGTAAAAACTGTGGTCAATTCTCTCTCGATAATAAACTCCGCGGTACTGCGCATGTCGTTGACTCCAAACTCTGCCGCGGTGCTCACCCCTTGCAATCCCTTTACCTCAATAGCAAAAGCACGACCGAAATAAGAGAAGGCGTCGTGCGCCGTTACCATAGCTCTATTAGAATCGGGAACGTCCATGAGTGCTGAAGCAAAGTCTGCATGCGCCCCACGAAGTTCTTCGGCATAGCGCTCTGTATTAGTAATAATATCGTCGCTATAGTCCGGGTATTGAAGGGCCAGGAATCCGCCCAATCCCTCTACGCAACGGGCCCAAAGGTTTAAATCAAACCAAATGTGCGGATCGTACACGTTGGGACCCACTTCAATTAGGTCATTTTGCCTCAATGCACTGCTCATTGCATATACAGGCTTGCTGCGGCCTACTTTTTCCAAGATATACGTCATCTTTCCCTCCAAGTGCAAACCGTTGTGGAGGACAATTTTTGCACTATTTAGCTTGGCGACATCGCTCTCCACTGGCTTGTAAGAATGCGGGTCAATGTTGCTCTGCATAAGTGCAACCACCTGAATTTCCTCGGGTAAAATCTGACGTGCCGCATCGGCCATCACCGAAGTAGTGGCAAGAACTTCAACAGGCGATTGTTGCTGACAAGAAGCCACCGAAACGGCTACAAAAAACAGGGCAATTAATCTTTTCATAAGGAAATAGCGTAAATGTTAGAGGACATGCTGTGACTGAGCCAAAACAACGAATCGTCCTTGGTTTTGAGTTGAATACTTGAATCAAAATTAGAAATGGAAATCAAGGTGAATTCCTTGCCGAGACTAATATTGAGCTGATCGAGCTGATTGAAGAAATCGGTTCCAGCATCCTCCACGCGAACGATACGAAGACGACTGCCTTCAGAAAACTGCTGCAACGGTTCACCCATAGTTGGCGGTATTGCGCCATCTGCTTGCGGTATTGGGTCACCGTGCGGATCGTGAATAGGAGAGCCTAAATACGTGGCCAATTTTTCCACTAACTCACGGCTTTGAACATGCTCTA
>DJCX01000011.1 GCA_002430755.1 Flavobacteriales bacterium UBA5939
AAGAAATTTTGAAGTGTATGACGCTTGCCGTTATCCGGTCGAAATAAAATGCTCATCTGCGCTGGATGGGCACCTACGTGGGTTACGTTAGATAGCGTAGAGGCATTTAAACGCCCATGGCTATCGGCAGTTATTGCAATATAGGCGGTTCGGACTCCAGACAAGCTATTGATAAGCGTGGTGCGTGCTTGACGCTCCATATTATCTAAGGAAGTACTGTCTAGGAGGGTTGACATATTAAAGTACGCTTTGGCCGCCGTCGATGTGTATGATTTGCCCGGTCATCCAAGAGCTCTTATCGCTCAACAAAAAGGCGGTCATTTCCGCAATATCATTGGCCTCTCCAACACGTTTCATCGGATTGTTATTGCCCATGGCTTCTTTCTTCTCGGGAGTACTCAATAATTTACCAGCCAATGGGGTGTCTGTCAGTGAGGGAGCGATACAATTTATTCTCGCTTTTGGTGCCCATTCACTTGCAATCGCTCTAGTCAATCCTTCAATTGCGCCCTTTGAAGCGCTCACTGTAGCATGAAAAGGCATACCACGTTGTACAGCAACCGTAGAGTAGAGCACTACTGAAGGGATGCTGTTTGCATTGAAGTTTTTATACGCGGCTTGTAGCGCTTTAATAGCACCCATAACGTGCAGCTGGAAATCAGCTTCAAATACCTCGGTTTTCAGACCACGGAAGGGTTTTAAGTTGATGGACCCTACGCTGTACACGAGACCGTCGATGTCCTCGGGCATTTGATCTTCCCAAGAATCCTCAAGGACATCAAATTCTTCCCATTCTATGGTATGTGCAGGCCCTTCATAAGGTGTTCTGCTGAATACTGTGACATGGTGACCTTCAGCGGCGAGTAGTTCTGCGGTTTCTTTTCCAATGCCTTTGCTTCCGCCAACGATTACGTATTTCTTCATTTTTAGTCTAATGTTCTAAGATTCTAAACGCATTTTCAGCAGTGCGGTTCAGTTATTCTACTAAAATTGGCTGCTTGTGCGTAATTTGAGGGCACAACTTCTTGCCATGACACAAAATATCATTCTAGGGGCTTCTCCTTTATCCTATTCAGAATATGAATCTATCGCGAAAGGCAATGCTACAATTGCCCTAGATGCTGCGGCTGCAGAACGCATCCGCAACTCACGTACCTTCTTAGAGGAACGCACGAGAACACGTAAAACGCCGATATACGGTGTCAATACAGGCTTTGGAGCATTGTGTAACGTAGTGGTAGAAAATGACGATCTGGGCAGGTTGCAAACCAATTTGGTACGTTCTCACGCTTGTGGCGCTGGTGCTGTTGTCGGACAGCATATTGTTCGATTGATGATGGCCTTAAAGGTTCAGAGTTTTGCGGTTGGCGTTAGTGGTATTCGCCTAGAAGTAGTTGAGCAGATCATCGCCATGCATAATAGCGGTGCCGTACCTGTACTTTATGAGCTTGGGTCCTTGGGTGCTTCCGGTGATTTAGCGCCACTTGCCCACATGTCCTTGCCGTTATTGGGTGAAGGTGAGGTGTATTTGAATGATGAAAGAATGCCTACCTCAAAAGCGTT
Source organism: Flavobacteriales bacterium UBA5939 (assembly GCA_002430755.1). GTDB lineage: Bacteria > Bacteroidota > Bacteroidia > Flavobacteriales > Schleiferiaceae > UBA10364. The sequence goes on from DJCX01000011.1 coordinate 1,564, forward strand.
GCAGGTACTTGGAAATAACGCTTGGCGACCGCTCGAGCTGGCTTCAAAAGAAGGATTAGCCTTGTTGAACGGGACACAGTTTATGTCGGCACACGGTATTTACGCGCTCATACAGGCACGTAGAATTGATTTTTTTGCGGATCAATTAGCTGCCTTATCGACCTTGGCATACGACGGAAGAATAGAGCCTTTTACACCAGGAGTGCATTTGACGAGGCCTCATAAAGGCCAGATTTTGACCGCTGAGCGCCTGCTGAATTGGTTAGAGCCGTGTCGAGCTATGCACAGAGAAAAGGAGCATGTACAAGATCCGTATTCGTTCCGTTGTGTACCTCAAGTTCACGGTGCCTCAAAAGGAGCCTTGAAACATCTGATGGAAGTTTTTGAGGTGGAAGTGAACGCAGCCACTGACAACCCGGTTGTTCTCAGCGAGGAGGGACGTGTAATTAGTGCGGGTAATTTCCACGGACAGCCGTTGGCTTTAGCATTGGACTATGGAGCCCTTGCAATACATGAGTATGGAAGCATATCCGAAAGAAGAACCTATCAACTCATATCTGGCCGCAGGGGATTGCCGCCATTCCTGGTCAAGAATCCTGGTATAAACTCAGGTCTAATGATTGCTCAATACACAGCGGCTAGTATGGTCAGTCAAAACAAACAGTTATGTACTCCGGCCTCAGCGGATAGTATTGAAAGTTCCAATGGCCAAGAAGACCATGTAAGTATGGGAGCAAATGCAGCAACGAAATTGCTGAAGGTGGTAGATAATGTTTATGGTATTCTTGGGGTTGAGTTGTTGAATGCGGTTCAGGCCTTGTGGCTCAGAGGTGAAGAAATTCAAGGACCACTTGGTGAACTCTACCATGAATTCATCACTGAAAGTCCGGCTATTGAAGAGGATATTTACCTGCATGAGCGAATGGAATTGGCCAAAAACTTCCTTATGAATCGTGCGCTTGATGAACGTGCTTTACTTTTGTAGCAGAATTCAATCCCTATGAGTCAAGATCCTTGGAAAGGCCTGCGTGAGAAATTGGAAGAGCGCAACTGGCCAGCAGTATATCTCTTCAAATTCATTGTCCCTGCAGATAACCAAAAGGTAGCGCAAACAGAAGCACTTTTTGATAGCGATACGGCGCAGATTGAGCTGCGTAAGAGTAAAACCGGGAAGTTTGTTTCGGTCAGTGCGAAAGAAATGATGATGGACGTAGATTCCGTCATTCAGCGCTATGAAGAGGCAGTCAAAATACCAGGTTTAATGGCGCTATAAGCTATTTCCAACCCTCATAAATACCCAGCCCGAAAAGGGCATAATCTAATCTTGCAGGGTCGTTGGGTTCGATTTTACGAACAGCACCGTCAAGTTCTAATACAGCCTTCCAGTCGCTTTGCTTTCGTTTTAGAAGTCCAAGGCTGCGTGCCACCCGGCCACTGTGTACATCAAGGGGAAGCGACAATAACGAAGGGTTTATATCCCAAATTCCGAAATCTATCCCTTCCTTGGCACTGCGAGTCATCCAGCGCGAATACATGGTGATGCGTTTACAAGCGCTCCCTTTTGTAGGGTCACCAAAGTGTTTGGCCGCCCGATTAGGCAAGCCGTTATCTAGTAAATATCCCTTAAAGGCGGTATACGCGGCTCCTAAATGTTCTTGACTATCAAGGTGCTGTCCGAAGAAATCCCCAATATTATGGTACTCTGAATACAACACTTTCAGTGCACTGACTAGACCCTTTATATCTTCTGCTTGAAAGGTGCGGTGTACGAAACCGTTGAAGGTTTCAAGATCTTTACTGCTGGCATTTTTGACGAAATCTGCCGGTGCGTTATCCATGCGTTCGATGAGATCTTTGCTTTTGGCAATGATGGTCTTGCGTTGTCCCCAAGCCAATGTCGCCGCGAGCAGTCCACTGATTTCTATATCGTCGTTTTGATTGAATCGATGGGGGATAAGGACGGGGTCTTCTTCAATGAAGCTTTTTCGAGCATAGAGGTCAGCTTTTTCCAGAAGGAAATCACGTAGTTCACTCTTTTTAAGTTTCATTTACTCACTGAGTTTGCCGTCTGTCATAGACCATTTCGTAGCACCCAGAGCAGCCAGTTCTTTGTTGTGAGTTACCACCACGATGGTCTGTCCAAGCTCTTTATTCAGCTTTAGAAGCAATTCATGCACAGCTTCGGCATTGGCGCTATCTAAATTTCCTGTAGGCTCATCTGCCAATAACAGTGCGGGTTCGTTGATTAAGGCTCGCGCAATGGCAACGCGTTGCTGTTCACCACCACTCATTTCATTTGGCAAGTGGTTTGCGCGATGCTCAATGCCTAATAATTGAAGCAATTCGTTTGCTTTGCGCTCTGCGCTATCGTCCATCTGTCCACTAATCCATCTCGGTAAGGTGATGTTTTCTAGGGCGGTCAATTCAGGAAGAAGATTGTGAAACTGAAAAACGAGTCCAACATGGTTGTTGCGGTAATCGTTCAATTCTTTTTTCGAAAGGTTCCCCAAAGAGATGCCGTTGAAGGATATAGAACCGCTGTTGTAGCTATCTAATCCAGCAATTAGATGTAATAGTGTGCTTTTACCGGCACCGGAGGCACCCACAATAGTGATGAATTCGCCTTTTGAAATGCGACCATTGACACCCTTGAGCACTTCTGTCGTGCCGTACGATTTATGGAGTTCCTTGACTTCGATCATTTAACGCAAGGTAGCTGATTTCTTGATTTGGGCATAATCTAGGAAATACACCAAACGCAATGAGAAGATATTGTCTGCGGGTAGGCCACTAAGGCTCTGTATGTTTTGGATGTAGCCGAGATTCGCCGCATCATCAGAATTGGCCAAAGAGGCTCTATACAAGAGGTTGAGTTCTCGCCCAGGCGCAAACCACAAAACATACTTTAGGTCGATATTAAAGAAGTTGATTCGAAGGGTAGGGTCGATATAAGCATCCGAAGGGGTTAAGCTGCCGTCTGTGTTCAAATGATACATAGCCTCATTTTCTATGCGGTTCCAGCTGTGTCGAAGATCTAAGGTGAGGTAAGAATTCGGACCGAAAAGGTACTGACCGCGCAAGGTCTGTTCAAAGTTCCTTCTGTGACGAAGGGCCATACCTATGGAGTCTGTACTAATGGTTTGGGCCCAACCCATTTGGTGATTGTTGCCAATCTCAATTTCTGCCCGCAAATTGAATTGGTCGCTTATTCTGCCTATAATTTCTACTTCGCCATAACGGCCACGTGCATCCCAGTCGGCCCACCACCACTGGCCTCCACGAACCTCGAAGGCAAGTGGTTTTCGGAAGTCTGTACTGATCCACCCATTGTGCCAAAACGAGGCTGGGTTTACCCGGTAGCGGCCCCAGACACGTGGGTCGTAGTAATCGTATTCATTCCCACGCGTTTCGACATTATAACCAAAGGCAAGAAAGCTCTTGGTCAAACCGAAGAAACTGTATTCAGCATGCAAACGTTCAAAGTTCCCCGGATTATAAAGCCGGTTGTATTGAATGCCTAGTCGGTGTCTTCTGCGTAGGAAGAACTTGTTTGGCTCCAAAAGATTGTGGCTCATTCTGAACCTCTGGTGAAACTTGTTTCCACGCGCTTGAAAGCCAAGATCATTTGGGTCAAAATCGTTTGATAGCACTTCCAAACTGTGGTCCCAGCGCCATGCTCCCGTTTGTTTGCCCATGTCCCAAGCACCGGCAAGCCCCGCGTAATTATCATCGGTGTCATAGATGCTTGAACGGCCAAATGCACCGTTGAAATAATGGCTGTTTTGAAGGAAGTTCAAATTTGCAGTGATTGCAGTAACATTGGCATCTCGAGCGTTACCTTCAGTATTCATTCGGGTGACGTTCGTGTTGATTAGCCCTATGGAGCTGTTGCCGCCAATTCTCTGGTCTACGGCTGTTACGTTGTAATTTGTCAGCGGCTCAGTCAATACCTCCACTTGGTTGCCCAAAGAATCCATTCCTTGGATGTAATTGGCCGCTGTGATGGCATTTAAAAAGCCTACGCTTAGGTTGTTGTCTGTGGTTCCGGTGAGCTTTGTAGCATTGAGCATTCGCGTGAAGCTCTGGGTGGTGTTGCTCAGATCATCCAGGTTGGCATTGGTGAAATTCTGCGGGTTACCGCCAATTCTTCTGCTGTAGAAAAGGTCCGCTTTATTGAATAGGTTGACCCCTTCGGTAAAGAATTGACGGTTTTCGTCAAATTGGCGTTCAAAGGCCTCGAAATTGACAAATTGCTCATCGAAAGCTACCTGTGAAAAATCAGGCAACAACGTCATATCAAGAGTAAAGCTTTTGTTTAAGCCGATTTTGATATCCGCACCGCCTGCACGAGTCATTCGCCAATCCGAATCTCCAGATTTTTGTAAACCTCCCGTAATGTTTGGACGGAGACTGATTCGAACGGGTGGGTCAATGACATTGATGCCGGTAAGCAGACCGCTCTGCAAGCTTTCGTTATCAAAATTTCTATCAATAGGATTCCAGCTGTACATGGTTCTATCACTTCGAATAGAACGCTTGATATTAAATCCCCAAGCTGGAGGCTGCGTACCGGCACCTCCTTGAGGTATACGCAGTACTTGGTAAGGAATATATATCTCGAAGCTCCATTGGTGCTCCTCTTTAACTACAGCACTCCACCAAACGGCATTCCAGCTGCCGTCTTCATCGTTGTCGCTGGTCTGACGTGAATCACCTTGCACACCTCCGGCGCTCAAATAGAAATTGAAATCATTAGCTCCGTCGTTAAACGGGTTGATAATGAGGTGAATCCAATCCGTGTTCGCATTAACACGATCTCTTGGAGTCAGTTGTGATAGGATGGGAGCACGATCATCTTTGAGGATACCGGCAAAGTAAATACCCTCTTGGGTATAGAATATCCTGATGTCGCTTTCTATTCCGTCCGAAGCAGTTGCTGGGACGGGAAAGTATTGGTCCAGTGCGTTAATCCTGGCACTTCCAGCCCAGCTAGGCTCGTCGAGGACGCCATTCACAGTGATTGAAACGTCTTGGAATTCAGGTACCTCGAGGCGTTTCTTTTCCGATTCTTGACCGAAGCTTGTAAGGGAAAGGGCTACGGTTAAACAGGTTAGGATGTATTTGGTCATAAGGCGGCAAATATCGGTATAAACGCGCATATATTGATTTAACAACTTTACCTGTTGAATATGTTCATGATTCGACGGCTGTACCCTAAATTTGCGCTCAAATCAAGGAAAAACTATGAACCTTCACGAATATCAAGGGAAAGAGATTTTAGCCGGTTACGGTGTACGTATCCAGCGCGGTAAAGTAGCACAAACTCCAGCAGAGGCTGTAGAGGTTGCAAAGCAGCTAACTGAAGAAACGGGTACCTCATGGTACGTGGTTAAAGCACAGGTACATGCTGGTGGTCGCGGTAAAGGCGGTGGTGTAAAGCTTGCTAAAGGCATTGATAAAGTTGAAGAAGTAGCAGATAGCATCATCGGTATGCAATTGGTGACTCCTCAAACTTCTGCAGAAGGTAAGAAAGTACACCAAGTGTTAATCGCTGAGGATGTATACTACCCGGGCGAAAGCGAAACGTCTGAGTTCTACATGTCGGTTCTTTTGAACCGTTCTACCGGTCGCAACATGATCATGTACTCTACAGAAGGTGGTATGGACATTGAGACTGTGGCAGAGGAAACACCACACTTGATTTTCACAGAAGAAATCGACCCAAAAGTAGGTTTGACTGGATTCCAAGCGCGCAAAGTAGCGTTCAACTTAGGTTTGAGCGGAGCAGCGTTCAAGGATATGACCAAATTTGTAACGGCGTTGTACAAAGCATACGAAGGTGCTGATGCGTCATTGTTCGAGATCAACCCAGTACTGAAAACATCAGACGATAAAATCTTGGCGGTAGATGCAAAGGTGACTATCGACGATAACGCATTGTACCGTCATAAGGACATCGCTGAGATGCGCGATACTCGCGAAGAAGACGCTACAGAAGTAGAAGCTGGCGAAGCTGGTTTGAACTTCGTAAAGCTAGACGGTAACGTAGGCTGTATGGTTAACGGCGCAGGTCTTGCGATGGCCACTATGGATATTATTAAGATGGCAGGAGGTAACCCAGCCAACTTCCTGGATGTTGGTGGTACTGCTGATGCAGCACGTGTTGAGCAAGCATTCCGAATCATTCTTCGCGATGAGAACGTAAAGGCAATCTTAGTGAACATCTTCGGTGGTATCGTACGTTGTGACCGCGTTGCACAAGGTGTTGTAGACGCTTACAAGAACATGGGCAACATTAACGTGCCAATCATCGTACGTCTTCAAGGGACGAACGCTGAGGAAGCGAAGAAATTGATCGACGAGAGTGGACTAGAAGTACACAGTGCGATTGCATTGCAAGAAGCAGCTGACTTGGTTCAAGAGTTGGTATAAGTCCAAAGAGATAATCTTAAATTAGCCCCGAGCACAAGTGCTCGGGGTTTTTTATGTCCTTAGATTTTATTTTAGAATGGAGCGCGACGCTGCTGAGTCTGATCTTCCTTGTAGGAATCATTCAGCGAAAGGTATGGGCATGGCCGGCAGGAACCTTGTCCAGTGCGCTGTCGGTGGTTTTATTCTTCCGCATTGGACTCTACGCGGAAACTGGACTTTATGTTTTTTATGTAGTAATGGGTTTTTACGGTTGGTCTCAATGGCGCAAGAATACTTCAGAGGCGACGGTTGCACTTGTTGATATCTCAGTAAAAACGCAGCTTTTAGCCCTATTAGGAATCCCTCTGGCCATAATCCTAGGATTCGGGTTAAACACATTGCCCGGCGTTAGTTTTGCCTATTTCGATTCCTTTACCACTGTCTTTGGATTATGGGCTACTTGGCAGGAAACCAGACGAATACGAACTGCTTTTCACTATTGGATTCCCTTGAATATTGCCTCTATGGTACTTTATGGAATGAAGGGATTACCAGTATACGCAGGCTTAATGGGGATATATTCTATTCTAAGCGTGGTCGGATTTATACGATGGCGCAAATAAATCAGTTATTTTAGTGGCCAATTCAGAGAATTAAGATGCAAGCACAACAATACATTGACGCGGTTAAATCGACTTTAGATGCCTTAGACCCCAAAGCGCTAGATGCTTTGGTTGAAGCATTCCATACGACCTATGAAAAGGGTGGCAACATCTACACCATGGGTAACGGAGGCTCCGGTGCCTCAGCTTCTCATGCGGCGGGTGATTTCTTAAAAGGCGCCAGCTACGGTTTAGATAAGCGTTTTAAGATGATTTGTTTGAACGATAATCTTCCCTCAATGATGGCCATTGCCAACGACATTGGTTGGGAAAGTATTTTTGTGGAGCCCTTAAAGAATTTCCTGAGCAAGGACGATTTAGTGATCGGTATCAGCGGTTCTGGAAACAGCAAAAATGTGGTTAATGCCCTCGAATATGCCAACGCACAAGGCGCTACCACAGTAGCGATGAGTGGATTTAAGGGCGGTAAAATCTCAGAAATTGCCACCATCAACGTACATGCGCCTGTAATGGACATGGAAGTCACGGAAGATGTGCATATGGTCATCTTCAACATCGTAAAGAAGCAAATGATGGCGCGCTTGATGGGGGATAATCCATCCATGGGCGATACCTACGACCAAAGAATAGGCTAATGAAGCGTTTTGCGCTCATTGGTGCGGCAGGATACATTGCGCCACGACATTTAAAAGCCATCGCAGATTGTGGTGGAGTGCTCGTAGCGGCTTACGATCCTAGCGACAGTGTTGGTCATTTGGACGCCTATTTTCCTGAAGCTGCATTTTTTACAGAATTCGAACGTTTTGACCGTCATTTGAATAAGCTCAGTGATGCTGGGAAAGGGGTGGATTATATTTCAATATGCTCCCCAAACTACCTGCACGACAGTCATATTAGATACGCATTACGCAGCGGTGCGCACTGTATTTGTGAGAAGCCATTGACCCTCCGTCCTTGGAACATTGATGGTTTAACTAAAGTTAGTCAAAACACAGGTAATCAAGTATATACAATTCTTCAATTGCGATTGCACGAAAACGTGATTGCGTTGAAGAAAGAGGTTCAAAAGAGACTCCAGGAGGATCCGAATCATGTGTTCGACGTAGATCTGACGTACATTACTTCGAGAGGAAATTGGTATTACGCTTCATGGAAGGGTGATGAAGAAAAGAGTGGAGGTATTGCGACCAATATTGGGGTCCATTTCTTCGATATGCTACACTGGATCTTCGGGGATTTAAAGGATCAAAAAGTATACACAAGAACCCACGATCGTGCATCGGGTACGATGTACTTCAAAAATGCGAAAGTCCGTTGGTTTTTAAGTATCAATGCCGATACACTCCCGGATAGTGTGAAAGGGCAAGGAGGTCGTATACACCGATCGTTGAGTTTCGATTCTTGGTCGTTCGATTTTACCGAGGGTTTCACAGAATTACACAGCACATCTTACAGACACATCCTAGAGGGTGGAGGTTTCAATGAGAAGGCAGCAGAAGCGGCGATAGAAATCGTTCACGACATGCGAGAGCAGGAATTGGCCCCAATGGGCGAGGATGCTCATCCACTAGCTGACCTACCTCTTGCTGCACACCCGTTCTACCCAAAGAAATAGTGTTTAAACATCTCTTTACCAACCAGTTAAAGAGTAGTCAATAGTTATCCACACCCGTTTTATTTTGCTGCGTCATTTGTTAGATTTGAGTATTCAGCTCAGCTAACAGGATACCTATGTTTTTAATTTTTGATACCGAGACTACCGGTTTTCCAAAAGATTGGAATGCGCCCATCACGGATTTAGACAATTGGCCACGTGTGGTGCAATTGGCTTGGCAAATCCATGACGAGGAAGGGGCATTGGTCGAGGTTCAAGACCACATCATCTATCCGGACGGTTTCGATATTCCGTTTAATTCGACGAAAATTCACGGTATTTCTACCGAGCGAGCACGCAATGAAGGTAAGCCACTTGAAGAAGTACTTGCGCTGTTCGAAGCCTCCATGGACAAGTGTGAATACCTCATAGGTCACAACGTCAAATTTGATCTCAACGTCACAGGCTGTGAATATTACAGGGTAAAAGGAGAAAATCCTCTAGACCAGAAGACACCGGTAGATTCTTGTACAGAGACCACTGCGGAACTATGTCAGCTGCCCGGTGGACGAGGGGGTAGATACAAACTTCCAAAACTCGAGGAGCTCTATTTCCACTTGTTCAATGAAGGTTTTGCAGAAGCACATAATGCGGCATTTGACGTCGAGGCGACGGCCCGTGTTTTCTTAGAGTTGGTTCGATTAAATATCATTACACCTGAGTCTATTGGGAAGGATCAGGATTTTTTAAGTCGATTCAAAACCGCTAATCCTTCAACTATTCAAGCCATTGGCCTTGCTGTCGAGGAAGCCAAGAAAAAGCGGGCTGAAGGCCTAGGGAAATCAGAAACAACAAATACTACAGCTTCCAAATCGACTGCTTTGCATGCAGCCGATGTTGAGTTTGCCCATCTGCATAACCACACGCAGTTCTCTATACTACAGGCAACCACAGTAGTGGCAGATTTAGTAAATGCGGCAGTGGATAATGGACACGCAGGTGTTGCCATTACCGATCTCGGTAACCTGATGGGTGCTTTCCATTTCAATCGTTCAGTCATGAAAGTCCCTGGAAACAGGGAGGCCTACGAGCACAACGAGAAAGTAAAAGCGGGCGAGCTTGACGAGCCGCTCAAAGAATATCCCTTTGTCGGCGTTATCGGCTGTGAATTCTACGTTTGTGAGGACCGCCTTGACCGCAGTAAAAAGGACGACGGTTACCAAATTGTTGTTTTAGCGAAAAACAAAAACGGCTACCACAACCTTGCAAAACTCAGTAGTGAAGGGATGTTGAACGGGTATTACTATGTACCTCGTATCGACAAGAGCGTACTTCTAGAGCACAAGGATGACCTCATTGTGCTTTCGGGTGGGCTGCGCGGTGAAGTGCAGCATTTGTACTTAAACGTAGGAGAGACACAAGCCAGAGCCGCCTTAGAATGGTGGCATGAACACTTTGGTGACGATTTTTACCTCGAGCTCAATAGACATGGGTTGGACGAGGAGGATCACGTCAATCTTCAACTCTTGAAATATGCTGAAGAATACGGCATTAAATACATCGCAGCCAACAATACCTTCTATCTCACTCAAGACAACGCAGAGGCTCATGATATTTTGCTTTGTGTAAAAGAAGGGGCGCAAAAGAGCACGCCTATTGGCCGAGGCCGAGGATTCCGTTACGGATTCCCGAACCAAGAGTTCTACTTTAAGAGCAAAGAAGAAATGGTGGAGCTGTTTTCAGATATTCCGGAAGCACTCAATACCACAAAAGAGATCCTCGATAAGGTCGAACTCTATCCATTGGAGCGCAATGTTTTACTCCCAGCCTTTGATATCCCTGAGCAATTCCAAGATCCGCAGGATGCTGTAGACGGTGGACAGCGCGGTGAGAACGCCTACCTCAGGCATTTGACCTATGAAGGTGCAAAGGCGCGTTATGGTGAGATCACACCAGATGTTGACGAGCGATTGGACTTTGAATTAGAGACTATTGCACGTACGGGGTATCCTGGATACTTCTTGATCGTACAGGACTTCTGTGAAGCTGCACGCCAAATGGGTGTGAGTGTGGGTCCTGGTCGTGGTTCTGCAGCGGGTTCTGCAGTAGCCTATGCCACAGGAATTACCAATGTTGACCCCATTAAGTACGACCTGCTTTTCGAGCGTTTCTTGAATCCAGAACGTGTATCGCTTCCCGATATTGATATTGATTTTGACGACGAGGGTCGTGATAAGGTCATTCAATACGTGATTGATAAATACGGTGCACCTCAGGTCGCTCAAATCATTACGTATGGCTCTATGGCCGCCAAGAGTTCTATCCGTGATGCAGGACGAGTACTTGAGCTTCCATTACCGGATACCGACCGCATAGCCAAGCTCATCCCGGATATGACCAAGCTCAAGAAACTTTGGGCACTCGATGAAAAAGGGCTTAAGAGTAAATTCAATGCAGAGGACGCGGCTATGGTGCGTCAGCTGAAAGAACTTTCCGAAGGAGATTCTCTCGAAGCGACAACCATCAACCAAGCACTGGTGTTGGAGGGCTCTTTGCGCAATACAGGTATTCATGCTTGTGGGGTAATTATCACCCCAAGCGATATCCGTGAGCTCGTACCTGTGGCTCGTGCCAAGGATAGCGACATGTGGTGTACGCAGTTTGATAACTCGGTGGTAGAAGATGCCGGTTTGCTCAAGATGGATTTCTTGGGACTTCGAACGCTTACCATCATCAAGGAAGCTTGTCGATTGGTCAAGCAACGTCACGGGGTAGAATTGGACCCAGATGCTTTCCCGCTTGACGATACCAAGACCTATGAGTTGTTCCAACGCGGTGAAACTGTAGGTATTTTCCAGTACGAAAGTGCGGGTATGCAGAAGTATTTGAAGGAGCTCAAGCCTACAGAATTTGCAGACCTCATTGCCATGAACGCCCTATACCGCCCGGGTCCATTAGAGTACATTCCTGAGTTCATTGACCGTAAGCACGGGAGAAAGGAGATAAGCTATGACCTCGACGCCATGGAGGGCAAACTCAAGGAGACCTATGGAATTACGGTGTATCAGGAGCAAGTAATGCTGTTGTCACAGGAATTGGCAGGCTTTACCAAGGGTCAGGCGGATATGCTCCGTAAGGGGATGGGTAAGAAGAAAAAGGACATTATTGATATGCTCAAGCCCATGTTCTTAGACGGTGGCGAAGAACGTGGACACAATAGAGACATCCTCGAGAAAGTTTGGAAGGATTGGGAAGCTTTTGCCTCTTATGCCTTTAACAAATCCCATTCAACGTGTTATGCTTGGGTAGCCTATCAAACAGCGTATCTCAAAGCGCATTACCCTGCCGAATTTATGGCCTCGGTATTGTCCAACAACATGTCTGACCTCAAAGCGGTGACCTTCTTCATGGAAGAGTGCCGTCGTATCGATGTACCTGTTCTGGGGCCTTCGGTCAACGAGAGTTTGCTTCGCTTCAGCGTAAATAATGAAGGTGCAGTACGATTCGGAATGGGCGGTATGAAAGGCGTAGGAGAGAATGCCGTTCGCGAGATCATTTCCAAAAGGGAAGAAGGCGGTCAATTCAAAGACCTCTTTGACCTCCTAGAACGTATCGACTTGCGACAAGCGAACAGAAAGACCATTGAGTGCCTTATTCTTGGAGGTGCCATGGATGATTTTCCAAATACCCACCGCGCCATGTACTTCTCGGAAGAGGAGGGAGGCCGAAGCTTTGTGGAGAAGGCCATCAAATACGTACAGAACAAGAAAAACGATGCAGAGAGCGCTCAGGCCTCTCTATTCGGCGAAGGGTCTGGCGAAGAGCTTCCGCCGCCTAAGATGCCAGAGGTCACCGAATGGCCTACCATCGTTGCCTTGAAAAAGGAGAAAGAGATCAACGGGATGTACCTCAGTTCACATCCCTTGGACGACTATAGAACTGAAATCCAGTACTTCTGTACAGCGGAATTAAACCGACTGAACAACCCTCAAAGCATCATGGGTCGCGACGTCTTTGTTGCAGGAATTGTTACTGATGCACAGCACCGTATCTCAAAAATGGGTAAGGGCTGGGGCATTTTCCGACTGGAGGATTTCCGTGGCGATTATGAATTCAAAATGTTCGGTGAGGATTACCTCAAATTCCGCCATTTCTTTGAGAACGAGCAGTTGCTTTTTATCAAAGCACGAGGTCGCAAATTCAACCAGCGCCAGGGTGAAGGCTTCATTGAACGCCTCAGCGTGGATGTCGCCGACGTAAAACTGCTACAAGATGTACTCGAGGAGCAGAGTAAATCGTTGGAAATCAAATTAGATCTTGCCGCCCTTGATACAGGCCTAGTGGATAAAGTGCACGATTTACTTGAAATGCACCCAGGGAAGAAGCGCGTCAAGCTTCACGTTGTAGATATTGAAGAGCAACTAGACATTAAACTTCCAGTCAAGGAGCGCAAAGTGAACATCAGCAAGGATTTATTGGTTGCTCTTGAATTGGATCCATTACTCCATCCTAAAATCAACAGTTGATGAAAGTCCTTAAGACCGTATTTCTTCTTATTGCTGTACAATTCGCTCATGCTCAGGTGAATTGTATCACCACAGGAGATCAGCTTGGACCATATTTTAAATGGGGTGCACCGTACATCTCAAACGATACCTTAGCCCCAGGTGTTTTGGATACGACGCGTTCGCTAGAGCTGACCTTTTACGTGAGTTACGATTGTGACACAGTCGATCTTGATACGTTGCCGTCGACCTATACCTTGCAGATTTGGCACGCCAACGACAGCGGTGCTTATAGCAATGTAGACGGCAATCCTAACAATTACCATTACCGTGGAGAGCTCGAACTTACCGGATATTCAACTACCCTGCACACTTCATTACCCGGTATCTATCCCAACCGTCCCTCGCACATTCATATTAAGGGCTATCTAACAGATGCACACTTTACAGACACCATCATTACACAGCTCTATTTCGAAGGGGATTCACTTATACCGTTTGACGGCGCTATAAATATGCCTGAAAGGTGGATCCGATTGGATACCGTTAAGGAAAATGGGTTTAAAGGAGCGTTTGCCTTTGGCCTGGCTTATATAGTAGGGATGGAGGAAGCGGCTGGTCCAGTAAAGAGATTGTACCCAAATCCCTCCAACGGATCCCTCCATGTGGAAATGAGAACAGCTGGAGCCATTACTGTGGTAAATTTAACCGGTCAAATTGTACATAGTGAGTCGTTAGCGCAAGGCACGAGTAGACTAGATCTGCGCCATTTACCCAAAGGGGTTTATATACTTCGAAGTGAAGGCATCTCAAGGCGATTCGTTCTGAGGTAGTGGTGGTGAACT
>DJCX01000128.1 GCA_002430755.1 Flavobacteriales bacterium UBA5939
CTGATTCATTGAGTCAAAAAATTGAACATCAATAGACAATGAGGAATCCCTTGTGAACTCATCGATAGCCAACTCTACCCCCTGGCGGTAACTGAATGACAACTCCGAACGTTTTCTTCCCGGTCCTTCATTCACATATTGATCAAGAAAAAATGGCAGTATGCAAGCCACACGAATTTCATTGCCCAAACTAGCAGTAGTGTCATTCGTTTCTTTGCTGTTTGAAGGTGTTTCAAAAGCTATGGCAGCTGCATTCGCGGGTTTCACTAGTGCCATACCCTTGGACCATTGGGTACGGGCATCTGGATTAAGTGTGTAGAAAGCCTCCACATTTGGCAGTCCCCAAGATGCTGTCAATGACTCAGGTGTATCCTTTCTTCTAACCAAGTATACCTCGTATTCTGGAGCCTGAGTATCGAGCTGATCTTGCACCTGAGGGGCAATATTTTCACTTACCAGCGTATCCTTTGGAATAGGAATAATAAGGGTCTCACCGATGACTAAACTGCGAACACCAATATTTGGGTTGGCTTCATTGATTGCCTCTACAGTACTTCCGTACTCTTTGGCGAGGCTGTAAATCGTATTGCCCTTGACTATTTCATGAGCAACAGTCGACTGCGCCGATAGCGGCATGGCCGCAATAGCAAGAAGTACTGTAACAAAAAGCTTGCGCTTTATTCCCATTCAATTGTAGCGGGTGGTTTAGAACTAATGTCGTAAACCACTCTATTTACGCCTTTTACTTTGTTAATGATCTGGTTACTCACTTTCGCAAGGAACTCATAAGGTAGGTGCACCCAATCCGCAGTCATACCGTCTGTACTTTCTACAGCGCGAAGAGCAACCACTTTTTCGTAGGTACGTTCATCCCCCATAACTCCTACCGAATTTACAGGCAATAAAATACTACCGGCTTGCCACACCTTGTCATACAACCCTGCATTTTTCAGGCCATTGATGAAAATGTAATCCACCTCTTGTAAAATCTCTACCTTTTCTCTTGTGATATCTCCTAGAATTCTAATGGCTAGACCAGGCCCCGGGAATGGATGTCTACCGAGAAGTTCTTTGGACATATCCATAGAAGCTCCTACTCTACGAACCTCATCCTTAAACAGGGTCTTGAGCGGTTCGACCACTTTGAGTTTCATGAAATCAGGCAAGCCTCCCACGTTATGGTGAGACTTAATCGTTGCCGAAGGGCCTTTCACACTTACACTTTCAATGATATCCGGATAAATAGTACCCTGTGCAAGCCATTTAACATCTTCGATGAGTGCTGCCTCTTGATCGAACACTTCAATAAATACACGTCCAATGGTCTTTCTTTTCGCCTCTGGCTCGTCTATACCGGCCAGCGCATCCATGAACTGATCAGTGGCATCAACGCCTTTTACATTGAGGCCCATGCCTTCGTACTGCTTCAAAACGTCAGTGAATTCATTTTTACGCAAAAGACCATTGTTCACGAATACACAATACAAATTCGCGCCAATAGCTTTGTGCAAGAGCATAGCCGCTACAGAGCTGTCTACACCCCCTGATAATCCCAAAACTACTTTATCGTCTCCAAGCTGAGCCTTTAGGTTTGCTACCGTTTCATCGACAAAATGAGCCGGCGTCCAGTCGCCAGTAACACCTACAATCTTGTACAAGAAGTTTTCTAGCAGTTGTTTACCGTCCGTACTGTGATACACTTCAGGGTGAAATTGAATCCCATAAGTTTGTTCGCCTTGTACTTCGTACCCGGCAACATGAACATCTTCTGTTGATGCTATCACATTGAACCCTTGTGGTAATTCCGTAATGGTATCTCCATGGCTCATCCACACCTGAGAGCCTACAGGAACTCCTTCAAACAAAGTGTTAGTACTGACCTCACTGAGATTAGCACGACCGTATTCGCGAATTTTACTCGGTGCAACCTTTCCACCACCAATCAATGCCATGTACTGCGCGCCATAACAAACGCCCAACAACGGTAAATTCCCCTTAATCTGACTCAAATCAAACTGAGGCGCATCTTCTTGCAAAGTGCTGTATGGAGAACCGGAAAGTATAACCCCCTTTACGTCTTCAGTAATCTCTGGCGGGTTATTGAACGGGTGGATTTCACAATAAACATTGAGCTCTCTAACGCGACGCGCAATCAACTGCGTGTACTGAGAGCCAAAATCGAGGATCAAAATGGTTTCTTGCATGGCACAAAAATACCACTAAAAATCCGGCTTAATGACTAGGGTTCCGGCCTTTATTGTTGACATTTTTTCAACGATAGTGTCACGAGGATCTAGACCTAATATTCCAACCAAATCAGCATACGAAGCGCGGCGTTCCCAAAAGGTACCGTTGGGATAAACGGCTTCCACGGCGCGGTCTATTCTTTCCATGAGTTCCTCGTGTCGACGTTTCTGTGTTCGGTATCTTGTTGCGGCCGTTCGCTGAGCCAATTTTTCCATTTTGACTTTTAATGCTTCGGCATGCTGCTTCAACTCCGGATAGCTTTCAATCAACGCACTATTCCAGTGTTCTATCGCCTCCATTAATGGTGCCTGAAGTGCCTCGCCCTCAGCTTGGAGAACAGTATTCTTTCCTAAAAATTGTCGCTTAAGTGATTCTCCACTAGAGCTGAGTAATTCGGTTATACTTAGATCGAGTTTTTGAAGATCTTTCGACAATCTATGGCCCTGTATAAGGAGGCTATTGCGTAAGTACAGTAAAGGCATTGGGCGGCCTAAATTTTCGAACGCACTACCCAGCTGTAACCAATAGGCCAACTCACCGCCGCCGCCTACATAAGCCAGATTGGGTAAAAGCCACTCCTGGTATAGTGGACGCATCAAGGCATTGGGACTAACGTAAAAATACGGGCACTCTGCATCAGGTTGTTCGAAGCGTTGACGATCGCCATCGCGCAGGTCAAAAAGATTGATCTCACGAGGGAATACCTGGGCCTTGTACCCCTTTGCGACAAGGGCGTCGGTCTGTGCTTGAATGAGCTTGGAGTACTGACCGTCCATCTCCGCTGTCCAAAGTGGAGCGGCTTGCCCTTTGAGCGCCATATCTTGACCGTCCAAGACTAGAAGACCCAATCCTTCCGCCCATTCACGCACCCATTGACGGGTCGCTTCTGCAAGATTTTTTCCCTCGCGATAGGCTTTCAGTCTTGGTTGGACCAATTTTTTCTGCGCATCGTTCAATGGAACTTGTTCAAGCCATGAGGACAATTGATCTGCTAAATCTTGGGTAGGCAAATACCCTACAGGACCTTTGGCATCCGGCTGTTTCCAAGTAAACTGGTAATCGCCAATTCGGAAAGAGGCAATCTCTTCAAAATCATGGTCTTCACTAGCCATCCAAAATATGGGAACCACCGCTTTGGCCAATTCCTTCGAAGCAGCCTGGGCCAATGCAACGGCACCGAGTAATTTGGCTTCAAAGAATAGGGTACCACCACAAACCATCAATTGATGACCGGTAGTGATAGTTAAAGCACCGTTACGGAAAGCGTCCAAAGATGCTTGTTCTGAAGAACTAGGTTCTGGGTTTTGTCGTTCCAAAGCCTGAATGACTATCCTGCGTGTCTCTTGAGAATAATCCTGCTGTTTTTGGGCCTGTGCAGCGAAGGCTTTCCAATCGTACGGACTGTTGGCAATTGATTCCAGAAATGTACCCCCAGCAATGAGGTCCTTCATTACCTTTGAAGGGACACCAGATTCAGTATGTGGTACAAATTGATACGTCATTGCAAGCAAAGATGAAAACGAAGATAAGCGCAATATTGTTGATAGGAACACTCATTTCCTGCTCAAGTACAACAGAATCTTCAAAAGAAGACTGTAACCTCGACGCCTATTACACCTTTAACTTCGAGCAAGCCCAATATTACGCCTTACCAACGATAGACTTTAGTTTTAGTTTAGACTATAATTGGCAGGTGCGCATGCCTGAATTTGCTAAACAAAACTTCTACTATTACGAGGCTGCGAGAGTAAACGATGCTGAAACGAATTCCATTTTATTACGTGTCATGCCTTTCAAACGACAAGGCGCGTACATCTCAGTCAGTGAGCAAAGTAATGCACTGATTTATAGATCTGTGGCAATGGCGGCGAGAGATTCATGGGTGACTGAGCGAAAAGATACCGTTAACGGTTGGTGGGTGAATTATGGAAGGTACGAGCAAGAACCTTGGGATTTTGTCATTGCGCACAAATTGGTCATGAGAGATACTTTATCAAATTCAATTTTGCTGGAATTGCAAATGCAGTGCCCTGCAGATTCCTTCTCCTTGAAGCAGGAAAAATGTTTGGATGAAGTCATAGAATCCTTCAAAGTCTACCTTTAAAAGTTCATAATCAGTCTTCTACAGGCCAATTCATAAGTTTTTATACTCAATATGTAATTAGCAGGTTACAGCAAAAAAAGTTCTTTCTATATTGCATGTATTCAAGGGCAACTTTGAATTAGGTTAGGGGTACGGAGCCAAGAAATTGGCTCCTTTTTTTTGCCCTAAACTTTCATGGGATTCAGGGTGTTAATCGAGCATGTCACGTACCCTCCGTTTAGTCCTAGGCGATCAGCTTAACCCAACGCATTCCTGGTTTCAACACATCGACGCCTCTATCACCTATGTTTTTATAGAATGTCGTGGCGAAGGCTCCTATGCCCCCCATCACATCCAAAAGGTGGTAGGCATTCTCCAGGCCATGCGGAATTTTGCCACGCAACTTGAAAAGCAAGGTCATCAGGTGTACTACCACAAATTGCTCGATTCCCCTCAAGTTGAGTTGGCTGAAATCTTGCACAGCATAAGTGTTAAACTCGAAGCTACTGAGTTGCAATTCATGCAACCTGATGAGTTAAGAGTGAAAGAAAACCTAGAAGAATTGGCCACAAAAGGCCATACTACCTCGTTTGTATCTAGCGAGCATTTCATATCCACAAAAGAGGAATTCACAGCTACTTTCAAGGGAAAAAAGAGTTTCCTGATGGAAACCTTTTACCGCAAACTCAGAAAGCGCACTGGCATCTTAATGGAAGGAGGTGCTCCTCACGGGGGCAAATGGAACTACGATGCGCAAAACCGCAAGAAACTTCCTAAAAATCATTTGATTCCTCCCCCCTACTTGCCGTCCACAAATGTTGAAGAAGTATACACCGACGTTCTAAAGGCAGAGTTGCCAACTATTGGTAACCTTAAGGATCCGGAACATTACTATTGGCCAACTACAACCGAGCAGGCACTAACTATATTCGATCAATGGCTTGAGCATTGTTTCCAATTCTTTGGTGATTTTCAAGATGCCATGACCGTGAGTGATTGGGCGCTGTACCACAGCAGAATATCCTTTGCCTTGAATATCAAGCTCATAGACCCATTGACCATTTGCCAGCGTGCCGAAGCCTATTACAGATCTAATGAGCATATTCCATTGAATGCAGCCGAAGGTTTCATCCGTCAGATTTTGGGATGGCGAGAGTTCATGAGAGGCGTCTATTGGGAGCGCATGCCCGATTTTGGCAATGAGAATTACTTCAACCACAAAACACCACTTCCGAAGTGGTTTTGGAATGGTGATACGAAAATGAAGTGCCTATCGCACTCTATTAGTCAAAGTCTCGACCATGCTTATGCGCATCACATTCAGCGACTTATGGTTACTGGCAACTTCTTGCTGCTCGCCGGCATAGACCCTGATGAAGTGGACTTATGGTACCTTGGCATTTACATTGATGCCTTCGAATGGGTTGAAATCACCAATACGCGCGGCATGAGTCAATATGCCGACGGTGGCTGGATTGCTACCAAACCTTACGTCGCTTCGGCGAACTACATGAAGAAAATGGGCGACTATTGCCAGAATTGTTTCTACAACGAGAAAACAAAAATCGATTCTGATAGTTGTCCTTTTAACTCGCTCTATTGGAACTTCTTTGAACGACATAGAGACCTACTTGGCAATAACTTCAGGCTGGGTATGGTATATCGCACGTTCGATAAGATGTCCTCAGAAAATAAGGCAGCCATTAGAGCTCGAGCAAACTATGTGTTAGAAAACTTAGAAGCACTGTAATGAGCACTTGTATTCTCTGGTTTAGAAACAACTTACGATTAGGAGACAACACCCCTGTAGCCGAAGCATACTCTCGATTTGACACCGTAATCCCTGTGTATTTCGATGAAGATTCATGGCACAATACACGTTGGGTCGAAGAAGGAAAAGGCGACCATAGAAAGCGTTTTTTAATGGAAAGCCTGTCTGACCTAAACAGTGCTTTGCAAAACGACTCAAGCGAGTTGCTCGTGCTGCGTGGTGTCGATCCGGTAAAAGCGCTCCTTGAATTGGCCACAAAAACCAGAGCAACAGCCATTTATGCGCCAAAAGAGTTCGCCTACAATGAAAGACAAGTCGAGCGTAAGTTGACCGACAAAGCCAAAGAACAAGGAGTGTCGGTTCATTTAATGACGGAACGAACGTTGTACTTGGAAAGTGATTTGCCTTTTAGTGTGAATGACATCCCGGAGGTATTTTCAAGATTTAGAGGAAAAGTAGAAAAGCGTTCTCGCGTTCAGCCGCCTATCGAAGAGCCAGAAGTTTCCTCTTTTGACCCCTTCGATTTTGATTTGAGTTCTGACGGCATACACCTTGGGGATGTAGCGCAAGATGAGCGTAGCGCGGTTCCATTCGCTGGTGGTACTTCAGCCGCATGGGAACAATTGGACTTTTACCTTTGGGAAAGCGAGCATGTCCTGGCCTATAAACAGACCCGAAACGGGATGGTAGGCCGTAATTACAGCTCCAAATTTTCGGCATTTCTCGCCCTAGGCTGTATCAGCGCACGTCAGATATACGACGAACTCAAAAGATTTGAAGAAGAAGTAGAATCAAATGAAAGCACCTATTGGCTATTTTTTGAGTTGCTGTGGCGCGAATACTTCCAATGGATTGCACTAAAGCACGGCAGGGATTTATTCACTGCACACGGGTTGCAGCCGGAGAAGCCATTGAAGCAAGGTTTTAACGCAAGAGCTTTTGAAAAATGGACCTCGGGGAATACTGGGGATCCATTGGTGGATGCCAACATGAAAGAACTCGTAGCTACAGGTTTCATGAGCAATCGTGGAAGACAAAATGTGGCGTCCTATTTGGTGCATGACATGGGTATAGATTGGCGCGCTGGCGCTGCTTTTTTTGAAAAGTATTTGATTGATTACGACCCGGCATCGAATTACGGGAATTGGCTCTATAATGCCGGTAGAGGCAATGATCCGAGACCATTCAGAAAGTTCAACACCAAGATGCAAGCCGAACGTTACGACCCGAATGGAGAGTTTGTAGAGACGTGGACGTAGCCTACCTTTAGTGCATGAACTGGAACCATCTTAAAGCACTACAATTTTCTGATCTGCCCCTAGACAAGGAAGATAGGGCTATCCTTGAAGAGCTTGCGGTACGTTTGAAAGACAACTATCCTTATTATGCCCAAGAGTATGCCGGTCAGATGATCAAACCGCCACATGCCCTGGCGCAAGCCGCTCATTGGATGACCTCGTTCGTAAATCCTAACAATCACGCACTCGACGGCGGTCGTGCTACCTCGGCTTTAGAACTCGAAGTTATCGAGCAGCTTGGAACCATGGTAGGCTATACACCTTGTCTCGGTCATTTAACTTCTGGTGGAACGATGGCCAATCTTGAAGCCTTGTGGGTGGGTCGCCAAAGCATACCTAAGACAACCGTTCTCGCTAGTTCAGCCTCTCATTATACCCATAGCAGAATGTCCGAGGTCCTAGGAATGCCTTTCAAGGAAATTCCAACAGATGCTGAGGGTAGAATGGATGTTGAGGCCCTAGAACAGCTGCTTGCTGCAAGTGAAGTACCTCCTATCGTTGTAGTAACACTAGGGACCACGGGGCTGGGAAAAGTCGACCCCCTTGCTGATGTTGTTGCGTTAAAAGAGAAGTATTCGTTTCGAATTCATGTTGATGCTGCCTACGGGGGTTACTTTAAACTCAGTCAACTGCCTGAAGAAACACAGCAACATTTCGAGGCGATGCCGCACGCCGACTCCATCGTCATAGACCCGCACAAGCATGGGCTTCAACCGTATGGCTGTGGTTCCATATTACTCAAAAACCCTGCTGAGGGAAGGTTCTACAAACACGACAGTCCATATACCTATTTTACCAGCGGGGAATTACATCTTGGTGAGATCACTCTTGAATGTTCCAGACCAGGCACCGCTGCGGCTGCACTGTGGGCAACCATGAAGAAGTTTCCTTTAGAGAAAGACGGGAGATTTGCAAAACGACTTCAAGAGAGTCTTCTTGCAGCCAAAGGGTTGCATAAGCGCGCATTAGAGCAAGGATTCTGGAGTCTCGACCCTGAACTAGACATCTGTATATTCTCCTCAAAGGGAACCAGCAGCACGGAGATAAGCATTCAGAACAGAGCATTCTTTGAACGTAAAGCCAATGAAGGCATTCACCTAGCCCTACTCAAAGTACAAAGAGAACAATGGCCTTGGGACCTGCAATGGGACAGTGAAGAGCTCGTAGTGGTTCGAAGCGTACTCATGAAGCCTGAACACAACGATCCGGCGTTTTGGGCGCGTTTACTTGATTAACGCGTGTATCTGTTCTAACGTCATTGACTCTTGCTCACCAGAGGCAAGATTTTTCACCGGTATTTGATTGCTTCCCATTTCATTAGTTCCAACCATCGCCATAAATGGAATTCCTTTTTTATCGGCAAAGTCAAACTGCTTTTTAAGCTTCGATGCATCTGGATACAATTCAGCTCGTACACCATGAGCAACTAGCTTCTGTACCCATTGGTAGGCTGCAGCTCCCTCAGTAGCTCCGAAGTTTGCAAAGAGTATGGAAGGCTTTTGTGCCACTTCTGAAGGAAACAGATCCAATTCTTCCAAGCAGAGGTAGATGCGGTCCAATCCAAAGCTTATCCCCACTCCTGAGGTATCCTTCATGCCAAAAATACTTGTGAGGTCAGCGTAACGACCGCCGCCGCCAATACTACCCATGGCAACGCCTTTCGCCGCAACTTCAAAAATAGTTCCGGTGTAGTAGTTCAATCCTCTCGCAAGCGTGAAGTCAAATTCTAAATCACAGCCTTGTAAACCTTCTGAGGCATGCTCAAGAACAAAGTCAAGCTCTTCCAAGCCTAACTTACCCTCTTCACTGGATAGTAGCAGCTCTTGCAAATTTTCTAAGGTCAGACCTTCTTTTAACCAAGATTCAAAGGTGGTAACCGCAGTTTCTACAAGGCCTTGTTCGCGCATTTCCTTACAAACACCCTCTGGTCCAACTTTATCTAGTTTGTCAATAGCTACCGTGAAGGCAACAAACTGGTCGGAGATTCCGAGCACCTCAGCCATTCCTGCAAGTATCTTGCGGTTATTGATTTTAATAGTTGCAGGCAGTCCTAGTTTGGAGAAAGAAGCATCGTAGATGTGAATCAACTCTACTTCTTGCCATAAACTATCCGAACCAACCACATCGGCGTCGCACTGATAAAACTCTCTGAACCTCCCTTTCTGCGGCCGGTCAGCTCGCCATACGGGCTGCATTTGGTAGCGTTTAAATGGAAACGCCAACTCATTTCGGTGTTGCACGACGTATCTCGCAAATGGAACCGTTAAATCATAACGGAGGGCCTTATCGGCAATTTTTGGAGCCAATTTTGAAGCCTGCTTTTCCTGCCACAGCTCTTCCGAAATTTTTGATGTAAAATCTCCGGAGCGAAGAATTTTAAAAATGAGCCTATCTCCTTCTTCGCCGTATTTACCGGTCAAAGTTTCAATATTCTCGAAGGAAGGTGTTTCTATCGGGTCGTATCCACTCAGTTCAAACTGCTCTTTCAACACATTCATGATGTATTGACGCTTCTGAACGACCTCGGCAGAAAAATCTCTAGTTCCCTTCGCTAATGATGGCTTCATAATTTATTCTAAGGATGATACACAAAGTTAGCTCGACAAAGGCAATTACTCAGGCCTTACCAAACAACTTCTGTACAATTTTTTATAGGCTTCCGATTCGACTAATCCTTCGAAAGTCCCCTCATTGTGGTACCAATTTTTTCGAAACGGTGTGTGTGAGAACAAAATATGACCTAAACCGTCTACACCGAATCGGTCTAGAATACTCCAATATAAGCACACTACTGATGGATCCTCAACAGATATTCCAAGGTGCTCTGCTAGTGGGTGTCTAACAATATTAAAGTACACTTCGGCGGTTTCAGGACTGATGTATTCGTCTTTGAGTACTGCAAAGTTTGGACGATTGGCATTAAATCGGACGATGTATTGGTTACCGAGGATAACGGGCATCCCTGCATCAGCGACAAGCCACTTGGCATCGACAAACCTGCCTTTAAAGGTCTTCTCATAGTTTGTGCCGTCCCAATTCCATTTAACCGTGAATTTATCCGTTCGATCTGAATAGGTGACCGTGCCCATTTGCTCAATAGGGTTGCGTTCTACCATAAATTTATTGATGTAGGGCTTGATAAAAATGACCAACACCGCAATTCCAAGAACCGTAAGGATGGAGTATATCCATTTCGTAGCCTGTACATTTCTCTGGTGATCTTCCACTGCCCTGCGCTTTAACATTTCCTCCCTCATGGCAGCGCGCTTTTTCTTCAAGGCTTCCTCAACAGGATCAATCTTTGCAGCATCTAAAACCACATCAAGACCGCGCAAGGCTAATTCATACGCTTCTGTCAAGGATTGGAAAGCCTCCTCACTGCCACCAACATCAGGATGCAGTTCCTTTGCGCGCACCTTATAAGCGGTATCTATTTCTTCCTTAGAAACCGGTAGTTTCTCTAGTTGAAGTATTTCAAGAGCTTGCTTTATTTTCACTAATTCGAGGCTAAGAAGGTTAAAATTAAGAAAAGAACTCTACCCACACTACAACGCAATAGCATCTAAATGCGATATTGCAGAGGATATTATAATCTCGAGAAAAGTCGTTTTGAGTAAGCAAAATCGGTATTTAGTCATACTTCCAGCGCGAATGGGTGCACAGCGCCTTCCCGGCAAACCGCTAAGACTTCTTGGCGGTGTACCTATTATTCGCCGAACCTACTCAGGAGTAAAAGACCTCTTTGAAAAGGTATTTGTCGCTACAGATTCTGACGACATCCTCGCGGAATGTGAATCGCAAAAGATTCCTTGTATTCGAACCGGCTCGCACCATGTGAATGGTACTACCAGAACTCTTGAAGCCTTCATGTCGCTCGATTTGGAAGTGGACTACATTATCAATGTACAGGGAGATGAGGCATTCATTTCCAAAGAGATACTGCAGCCATTATTAGACCTACTAGAAGAA
This sequence comes from Flavobacteriales bacterium UBA5939, assembly GCA_002430755.1. Classification (GTDB taxonomy): domain Bacteria; phylum Bacteroidota; class Bacteroidia; order Flavobacteriales; family Schleiferiaceae; genus UBA10364. The sequence goes on from DJCX01000128.1 coordinate 11,369, forward strand.
AAACAACCTGAGGCCGCGACGATTCAAGCACCATTAACTTCACAGAGCAGCGACTCAAACGTTTATGTAGTTACGGATGAAGACCGTCGAGCGTTGTACTTTTCTCGAAGCCCTATTCCAGCCGCACGAAACGGTCAACCTCAGCGCTACCAACACGTAGGTGTTTATGCATATAAACCTGAAGCGCTGAAATCATATTGTGCCATGTCCCCTACTCCCCTTGAGCAACAAGAAATGCTCGAGCAGTTGCGGTGGTTGGAAAACGGAAAAAGTTGGGCCATTGCCACAGCTCCGAAAAAGCCGTTGAGCATTGATACTCCGGAGGATTTAGAGGCAGCTGAAAAGATGCTCTCAAAGCTTGGTTAAGGCTGGTACTTCCTGCGCTCTTCCTCGTTTGCGGGAGTTAGTTGTCCTGAAATGAATTTCCTGATTAGGATGTTTTCAATAAGCTGATCTTCAGGATCATTCAAAGGATCATACGGACGCTTCAAATCAATATCATACCACCAGGCGGTCATCGACCAAAATCGTGCACTTAAACCATTGCGGTACGTTTTGATAATATCGTACACAGGTAGACCCGTTTCTCGGTAGATGAGCTTTGATAAAATTTGACCTTCACTACGGGTCAATTTTCGTAATTCAGGTTCAAACCGCTCCTCCAAATACCGCTGGTATTGCTTGGTGTATTTTCTCCGCTGACGCTTTTTATCAATACCCTCTAGTGCCATGTTAACGCTATCCATCCGGATGGCAGCCTCGCGCACATAAGGGTATACCCTACGCACCTTTCTAGTAAGGCTGTAATAATTTCTGCGTGCTTGATGATCGCTCAGTGTAGGTTTGGGAACAAATAGCACCTCATCCAGTACAGACCAAGGGATGGTATCGCCACCAACGACTAGTTGGCCCACAATGGGCAAAGTCCCGTCCTTTACTTCACTTAAGGTATCGACCTGAGCAGTAGCAGGAATGCTTAAAAGCAAGAGCAGAGAAAAAATGCTAAGACCTATTCGTCTTCCAACGAGAGCTTTTACCATGTGAAACTACAGATTGATTTGTTTTAGCACCTTGCAAAAGGTTTGCCACTGCGGCAGCTCCAACCGCCTCGAGTTCCGCATCCTCGCTTTGCAATACAGTAGGAGAAAAGTACGTCTCTACAAAATGGGTACTGAATTCGCCGCCCACAAAAGCATTATGGTTCATAACAAAATCTGCAAAGTCCAGCGTGGTTTGTACCCCGGCGATGCGGTATTCTGAAATGGCCCGCTTCATTCGCGCAATGGCCTCTGCTCTATTTGCACCAAAGGTGATCAGTTTAGCAATCATTGGATCGTAATAGATACTCACCTCCATACCTTGCTCTAGACCGTCGTCCACTCGAACACCGAGTCCTTGAGGCCTCTTGTATTCATAAAGCTTTCCAGTTGCAGGCATAAAATTCTCGGCGGCATTTTCAGCGTAAACACGTACTTCAATGGCGTGACCTTGAATAGTCAAGGATTGTTGATCGAACGCTAAAGGGTGACCCTCTGCTATACGCAGTTGATGTTTGACCAAATCAATCCCCGTGATTTGCTCCGTAACCGGATGTTCTACTTGCAAGCGTGTATTCATTTCCAAAAAGTAGAACTTACCGCCAGGTTCAAAGATGAATTCCACCGTTCCTGCACCGCGATAATCACAAGCCTTAGCCACATTTACAGCAGCTTGGCCCATGGCTTCGCGAAGGGCCTCTGTGAGTACGACACTAGGTGCTTCCTCTATCACCTTCTGATGGCGACGTTGAATGGAGCATTCTCGTTCAAATAGGTGTACCACGTTACCGTGTTCATCCGCTAAAATTTGAATTTCAATATGCCTTGGATCTTCAATGTATTTCTCGACAAATACTGCTCCGTTTCCAAAGCTGTTGGTTGCTTCACTTACAGCACGTTCCATTTGAGCATCGAACTCTTCAGGGTTGTGCACAATACGCATCCCTTTACCACCGCCGCCGGCGCTCGCCTTAATCATAATTGGAAATCCTATTTCTGAGGCCAATTCTTTCGCGCGGTCTACATCAGTGACCTCTCCATCGGAACCTGGTACGAGGGGTACGTCAAAATCTGCTACGGCAGCTTTCGCACTGAGTTTGTCGCCCATGATGCGAATGGCGTGCGGACGCGGCCCGACGAATATCATCCCTGCCTGTTCTACCGCTTCTGCAAAAGCAGCGTTCTCACTCAGGAATCCATAGCCAGGATGTATAGCATCTACACCTAGGTTTTGTGCGGCACTAATTATTCGATCGCCCTTGAGGTAACTTTCGGCAGAAGGCGCTGGACCAATAAAAACTGCCTCGTCCGCGAATAGGACGTGTGGCGCTCTACGGTCCGCCTCAGAATAAACGGCGACAGTTCGAATGCCCATTTCGCGGGCACTTCTCATAATTCTAAGGGCTATTTCTCCTCTGTTCGCAACGAGGAGTTTTGATACGGTTCTTGACATCTGTGATAGTAAGTGTTCTTCACAAATATAAGAAGCGAAATACTTGCTAAATCTTTGTGATGCTAAAGTAATATGGCCTGTTCTCCCACAACACTCGAACGACATA
>DJCX01000061.1:0-5193 GCA_002430755.1 Flavobacteriales bacterium UBA5939
GGCGCCGTATCAGGCATGGTCGCCTCTCGAGTACTGCATAGGATTTTGGCATAGTTTTTTGGCTCTACATCTCATAACCCCTTAAAATGAGAACCTATGAGCCTAAAAATCAGAAAAACAGCAAAAGCCGATTTAGAGAACAAGCGTCCCTTGTTCTTAATCCTAGGATTGGTTTTGTCTCTTAGCGCGGCCTATACCGCTTTAGAGTGGACCGTGAGTGAGCGTCCTTTAATGGTTGTAGAAGATGATGGCGGCTATTACATCGAAGAGGAGGATTGGGTCGTGCCCATTACCCAACGAGCGATGCCGGCCAAGCCTATTGCTCAACACAGCGCAAAGGTGAATCCTAACATCATAACCATAGTCCCAAATACAGCGTCCCTTCCGGCCATAGACCTTAGTTTGTTTTCAGGCATTATCGACGATGGAATCGTCGAGATTATTGATCCTGATCCCATTGACAATGATATTTACAAGTTCACTGCAGTGGAGTCTAGGCCCGTGTTCCAAGGCTGTGAATCATTGGTAACAGACGATGAACGTTTCGTCTGTTTTCAGCAGCAGTTGCTGAAGTTTGTGGGCAGAAACTTCGAAGTTAGCGATGCCATGATGATGTTTTCCAACGCTGAAAAGGTATTCGTAGAATTTATTATTGAAAAAGACGGTCATGTACGTAAGGCCAAAGTCGTTAGAGGTGAAGACGAGTTGATTTCTGAGGAAGCGATTCGAATGGTGAAGAGCTTGCCAAAATTCACCCCAGCTAAAATCAATGGTAAGCCCGTTAGAATGTCGTACATTTTGCCCGTAAATGTCAAGCTACAGTAATCATGAAATTAAAAGCAGTACTTCTATTTTTCCTTTTAACCACTATCCCTGCTTTGGCGCAAGAAATGGTCGCACCGACCTTTGAACGGTGCCAACACATTGAGGTGGGTGAAGAGATGCAGGTTTGTTTTAACAGGACACTCATGGAGCACGTGATGACCACGTTGAAGTATCCTGAAGGATTAAAAGAGGAAGGGAAAGTGTTTATCAAAATCACCTTTGACGAAGAAGGCGTACTACAGGAGCCTGAAGTGCTGAAAAGCTTTTCAGAATTGGCCTCAGACGAAGCGGTCCGGGTGATGCGCTCTTTGCCACAGATTGTGCGTCCTGCCACAGAAAATGGAGCGCCCGTTAGTATTACCTACACCATACCTGTCCAATTCAAGAAATAACTCTTAAAAACACATTTGTGCTAACGGTAGTTTTGGCTATTTTAGCACCTCAATTATTTCTAACGCATGAAGAATAGAAAAACCTACAATGCAGACGCAGAAAACAAGAAGAATCTCTTCTTGCTTATCGGTCTTACGTTGTCTTTGGCGCTCACGCTCTTCGTATTGGAATACAGATCTTACGAATCAGGTCCTGGTGAGCTGGGTAAGATGAGCTATGACGATGAAGACGAGATTGCGATTATCACAAACAGAACGCCACCTCCACCACCTCCACCACCTCCACCGGCACCGCCAGAGGTTATTCAGATTGTAGAAAACGATTTGGAAATCGAGGAAGTGGAATTTGAATCTACTGAAACTGACGAGAGCGAGGAAATCGAAATCGTTGAGGAAGAAGAAGAGGACGATGAAATCTTCAACTTCGCCGTTGTAGAGAACAAGCCAATCTTCCCAGGTTGTGAAAAGAAAGCGACAGAAGATGATAAATTCATGTGTTTCAACCAAGAAATCATGAAGCACATCGGTAAAAACTTTGAATTCCCAGAATTGGCTCGCCAGATGGGTATCCAGGGTAAGGTGTACGTCAACTTCGTAATTGAGAAAAACGGAAAGGTAAGCTCAGTGACTATTGCACGTGGTGTAGATAAGTTGATTGATGACGAAGCAATGCGCGTAATCAAAAAGCTTCCAACATTTACCCCTGCGAAGCAGCGCGGTAAGCCTGTACGTATGCAGTACACTGTGCCGATCAATGCTAGATTGCAGTAATCGGTAAATCATCCTATAAAAAGCCCGGGCCTTTGGCTCGGGCTTTTCTATTTTTGAACGATCAAAAAAACATTTATGAGCCAGACATTGGATCAACTTACGGTTATCGCTGCACAGGCAGCTTTGCATGGTGGAATCGAAATCCTTGAGGTCTACAATAATGAAGAGACACAGGTTGAGGTTAAAGGCGATGACAGTCCCCTGACACAAGCTGATACTCGAGCACACAAAGCCATCATGTCCTTGCTCGAACCCACAGGGATTCCAGTTCTGAGTGAAGAAGGTAAACACCTTCCGTTCAACGAGCGTTCTTCGTGGTCGAGGCTATGGATAGTAGATCCTCTGGACGGTACCAAAGAATTCATCAAGCGCAATGGTGAGTTTACCGTGAATATCGCTTTGGTTGAACAATGTCGACCAATTATGGGTGTGGTTTACGTGCCTGTTACCGGCGAGCTCTATGTTGGTGCAGGTTCAAAAGGCGCTAAGAAACTCACTTTGCCTCCAACGTCAGTAGTGAGTAACGAGACATTAGAAACAGGTGTTGATCTGCCGGTTTCGCTCGACCGACCGTTTACTGCTGTGGGTTCTCGTAGTCACATGAATGAAGAAACGGAAAACTTCTTGAAACAATACCGTGAAAAACATGGAGAGGTTGCCATTCTTTCCAAGGGCTCGTCGCTTAAAATGTGCATGGTAGCAGAGGGATTGGCTGACGTTTATCCACGTTTTGCCCCAACCATGGAGTGGGATACCGCTGCGGGTCAAGCAGTAGTTGAGGCGGCAGGATTTAGCATGGTAGAAAAGGAGGGTAGAACTCCGTTGAGATACAATAAGGAAGACTTATTGAATCCGCACTTTATTGTGCTATAAGTCTCACATTTTCACAGCGGTGTATCTTATCTTTGCACCGTCAAATTTCTATTAGGTGTCAAACGAAAAGAAACCATCACTTTTTAAAGAAGTCATCCGATTAGGGAAACTTCGATTGGGAGTATCTGTAGTATTTAGCTCGATAGCGGGTTACCTTTTAGGATATGAGGTTTTTTCATGGGTTGAACTTCTTCTTCTCACTCTTGGTGGATTGCTTGTAGTTGCGGCTTCAAACGCATTCAATCAAATTTATGAAGTGGAGCAGGACGCCCTGATGAATCGGACAAAAAATCGACCACTTCCAGCAGGCACGATGACGGTTGCTCAAGCCTACACGGCAGCGGTTCTTGCTCTCTTGGTCGGATTGTTCATGCTTTACAGTATCAATGTACTTTCCGCGTTTTTCGGGGGGTTAAGCGCCTTCTTATACGCGGTGATTTACACCCCGTTGAAGTCACGAACTTCTTTAGCAGTGTTTGTTGGAGCGTTTCCAGGAGCCATACCTTATATGCTCGGTTGGGTAGCAGCCCGAAACGATTTTGATATAGAAACGGGCACCTTGTTTGCACAACAATTTTTCTGGCAGTTTCCGCACTTCTGGGCCATTGCTTGGTTCTCCTTTGAAGATTACAAGCGAGCAGGATATAACTTACTTCCTTCAGGTGCAAAAGACCGTCCGAGCCAGCTGTATGTCATTATCTACACGATTTGGATGATCGTAGTTGGTATTCTCCCTGTATTTGGAATTACAGGGGAACTCACCTTGAGTTATGAGGGCGCTGCGCTGGTATTGCTTCTCGGGCTTTGGGTACTTAGCAATGGAATTAAACTCTTGAAGAGCGGGGACGACAAGGTCGCAAGAAAACTAATGCTGAGCAGTATCGGTTATCTAACAGGTATGCAGCTCATTTATGTTATTGATAGATTTATCTAAGAATGGAAACATTAGCACAACAACGAAGAAAAGCATCTAAGCCGCTTTTATGGATCGGAATCGGCTCGATTATCATGGCCTTTGCTGGTTTGACCTCAGGGTATGTGGTAAGTAGAACGACGTTGGTAGAATCTGGAAATTGGCTTGTTTTTGAATTGCCTACTGCCTTTAACTATAGCACTGTAGCAATTATAGTCTCATCCTTGACACTTTGGTTGGGCAAAAAAGCAATTTCAAATGGTGAGGAAGGACGTTTACGACTCTTCTTGTGGTTGACTATTGTTTTCGGCGTAGTCTTCGCTGTTTTGCAGGTTCGAGGCTGGGGCGAATTGATCAATGAACAAGTATTTTTTACAGGGCCTGGCTCTAACCCCGCGGGTTCGTGGGTGTATGCCATTTCCCTGTTCCATCTCGCTCACCTTGGTGGCGGTATCATCTCATTACTCTACACGACTGTAAGAGCTTACGGAGGTAAGTATTCTCAGGAGGATTATCATGGTGTTCAGTTGGCGTCCATCTACTGGCATTTTGTGGACCTTTTGTGGATATATTTATTCATCTTTTTGACTCTTATTCGTTAGATTTGCACGAATCATAATTCAAAACACTCGTTATGTCTTCTAATGCTGATTTAATCCAAGATACCAATCATTGGGGCGGAGGATCGAGACCTATGGGCGCTCGATACGGTAAGCTCATGATGTGGTTCTTCTTGTTATCAGATGCATTGACCTTCTCGGGCTTCCTAACCGCCTACGGTTTAATGCGCTTCAAGTATGAAAGCACTTGGCCAATTGCTGAAAACGTATTTACTCACTTTCCAGGTCTAGAGGGCGACCAGCCATTGCTCTACGTGGCCTTGATGACGTTCATTCTCATCATGTCTTCGGTGACTATGGTATTGGCAGTAAATGCCGGTGAAAAAATGAACAGAGGTGCCGTTACGAACTGGATGTTATGGACCATCGTAGGTGGTTTCATCTTTGTTGGCTCGCAGGCATGGGAGTGGTACCATTTCATCATGGGAGATAGCGGTGCAGTTGAAACAGCACGTCAAGAAATTCTTCACGTGTACAACGCGGAAGGTGAGCGTTTGAGCTTCAGCCAGATTGTACATGGCATGGAAGAAGGTCATGCGAGCAACCATGGTGAGACATTCACTAAAGCAGAGGTTCTTTCTTCGATGAAAGGAGATGCTTCTCTTTATCTGAAAGAACCAGGAAAAGCAGGTCGTGCTTTTACCCACGCGGAAAGTGTTGCTTTCCTAGAGGCTGGTGATGTTGTTCAGGGAGCAAATATGATTCACAACGAATACGGAAGGAAGCAGTTCGCAAACTTCTTTTTCTTCATTACAGGATTCCACGGATTCCACGTATTCTCTGGGGTAGTCATCAACTT
>DJCX01000061.1:5510-5652 GCA_002430755.1 Flavobacteriales bacterium UBA5939
GAAAAGGTTGGTTTGTACTGGCACTTTGTAGACCTTGTATGGGTATTCGTATTTACATTCTTCTACCTCGTTTAAAAAAAGAAATCATGGCAGAACACAATGGAACATGGTGGATTTGGAAAGTTTTCTGGATCCTTTTAGT
>DJCX01000061.1:5981-9186 GCA_002430755.1 Flavobacteriales bacterium UBA5939
TTGACGTTGGTAAAAGCAGGATACATCGTACAAGTATTCATGCACGTGAAGTATGAAAAGAAAGCGATGAAGTACGCATTGTACCTTCCTAGCTTGATTCTTATCCCGTATTTGACATTTATCTTATTGACCGAAGGTTCATACCTTTTTAGTTAATGAAAGCGATAACAGTATTTCAACGGGTAGCACTAATCGCAGTATTAGTGCTACCCGCTTTAGTTTACATCATCTTTGTTTATGGACAAAACGAAGTATTCTTTCAGACCCTCGATTACGTAGGAGAGAAGGTGTATGATGAGGAGATAGGAGATACTGTCTATTATGAGATACCCGAGTTTAACCTTATCGATGCGCAGGGAACACCCGTGAATAAAACTACGATGGATTCCACCATCTATGTAGTGAGCTTCTTTTTTGCAACGTGTCCTACTATTTGTCCAGCAATGAATTTTCATCTCAATGATATTGAGAGTCGTTTCAAGGGATACCCGGACTTTAAGCTGTTAAGTATCACTGTGGATCCTGAAAAAGATTCTGTACAAGCATTGGCGACTTATCAGAAAGAGCGCAATTACAGAGAGGGCAAGTGGCTTTTTGCTACAGGTGAGAAAGAGCCTATTTATGATTTGGCGAAAAGCTTGTTCCTAAATGCCTTTGAAGACCAGACTGCAGAAGGTGGATTCTTACACAGTTCTAATGCCATTATTGTGGATTGGAACGGACACATCCGCAGCAGAAAGGATGATTTAGGAAACATTGTAGGCTCTTATGATGTTTTAGACGTAACACAGTTGAACGATTTAGAATCGGACATCAAGGTATTAATCGCTGAATACGAGCGGGACAAACACAATTTGTTAGATGACTAATGTAGCTCAGGACAAGAAGGTCCTCAATTTTATTTACATCGTTAGTGCAGTTATTCCGGTTGCTGTAGGATTATTGATGATCATGCCTACCGAGTGGAAAATGAGCCTTGGCATGACAGAGAATACACCGGTAAGCAGCTTACCGCTGGTACATGCTGTTTTGAATGGTCTAACCTTTCTATTCTTACTCATGGCGCTCGTGGCGATCAAGAATAAACGTGTTATCATTCACAGAACCTTTATGATATCTGCCTTGGTATTGAGTTCAGTATTCTTGATCTCTTATGTGATTTATCATACCACGCATCCAAGTGCCAAGTTCCTTGGTGAAGGCACGGTACGCTATGTTTATTTCTTTATTCTTATCTCTCACATCATTTTGAGTATTCCAGTAATTCCATTGGCTTTATTGAGTATTTGGAGAGGCTGGACGAATGATATTGTAAAACATAAAAAACTCACAAGGTTCTCATTCCCAATCTGGTTGTATGTAAGCCTGACCGGTGTTTTGGTGTATCTGTTCATGCAACCGTACTATTGATGAAACGCGCAGCTCTTGCCTTATTTTTTTTCGGACTGCCATTAATCAGTATGGCGCAGTGCAGCATGTGTAAAGCTGTAGCTGAGAGTGCAGATGGTGGTGGATTTGGCGCTGGATTGAACTACGGTATCTTGTATTTGATGATTTTCCCTTACCTAATTATTGGGGGTATTGCCTACCGTTTGTACCGAGCGAAAAAAGCCAACTAAATCCACTATCTTCGAGGTACCACTAACCTTACCGTAGTACTGATGAAGAAATCCTTATTCTTTTTAATACTTCTAGCGTTTACCACCTCTGCCTCTTGGGCGCAGGAAAGCTGGTCGCTCAACCGTTGTATCGAGCATGCACGAACGCATAGCATCGATATTCAGCGCGGACAGAATGCCTTGGCCAATGCGAAATTGACAGAAATGCAAAGCAAACTGGCATTCCTTCCTACGGCAAACATTAACGGTGGCTACTATTGGAACTTCGGTCTGACCATTGATCCAATCACCAATACGCGTCAGCCTGGTTCAAGACAAACCCTCAGTACCACAGCATCTGGAAACTGGACATTGCTATCTGGAGGTAGAAATTTGTATCAGCTTCAACAAGCACGAATGAGCAGCGTTGCTGCGCTCTACCAGTTGGAAGATGTCAAGAACAATACTTTTCTAAATATTGCGTCGGCCTACTTGCAGATTATTGTGAACATGCAGCTTGAAGAAGTTGCGCAAGGTCAGTTGAATACTTCTGTTCAAAGCTTGGAAAGAACGCAACTGCTCTTTGATAACGGAGCAATCTCCAAGGACAATTACCTGCAAAGCGTTGCTCAGACGAAGAACGATGAAGGCAATCTCACCAGTGCAAGAAACGCGGTGCTTTTGAGCAAGCTGCAGCTGTATCAACTCTTACAGCTTGAAGATGATTTTAAAGATTTCACGATAGAAATGCCCGAGGTCAATCTCAGCCAATTGAGTTTACAGGATTACGGCAGAACCGACTTAAAGGAAGAAGCGATCCGCAAACAACCTTCGGTTCGAGCGGCAGAGGCGAATCTACAAAGTGCCGAATACGGCATTCAGCTAGCGAATGCAGCGAGGTATCCTAGTTTGTTTTTCTTAGCCCAGCTAAATTCTAACTACGTTCAAGGTCTGCCGTATTTTACAGACTACGTTGAGCTCACAACCTACACATTGGTAGAGGATCCGACAACGGGTACCATCCTTCAATTGCCGCAGACGGTTAATGTCCCTGATCCGAACTCACAGATTAAATACACCATAAGCAATCAGCTGGCAGATAATTGGAACCAATTCATTGGCTTTGGTTTTCAAGTGCCTCTATTTAACGGCGGACAGACACATGCTGCTGTGCAACGCGCTAAGATTCAAGAAAATAATGCCGCCTTGGATAAGCAGGCTAGTGAGCTCGCAGTGCGCCAAACCATCGAAAGAGCCCTTGTTGACGCGAAGAACTCGTTGGCCTTATACAATGCAGCCAATGCTTCAGCTGCAGCTGCGGAACTCGCACTCAACAATGCGCAATTAAATTTTGATCAAGGTGTAATTAGCGCTTTTGATCTAGGGCTTTCGAAAAACCAATTTCTGGCTGCTAAAAGCCAAGAGATTCAAACCAAATTTGATTACCTGTTCAAGGTTAAAGTCCTTGAGTTTTATTTATTCAATCAGATCACCCTTTAACCACCACTACCGATGAAAATGAATTATAAAATTATTGTTCCCGTTGTTCTACTAATCATCGTGGCAATTGTAGCAAAAAAGAAGGGTTGGATAGATTCAAACGCCGA
>DJCX01000061.1:9481-9799 GCA_002430755.1 Flavobacteriales bacterium UBA5939
GCCATCGAGGTAGAGATGGGTTACGTACACAAGAGAACAGTTGTTGAATCGGTAACTGCTAGTGGAAAGATTCAACCCGAGGTCGAGGTTAAAATGAGTCCCGAAGTGAGTGGTGAAATCATTGAGGTAAATGTTGTCGACGGTCAATATGTTGATGAAGGAACATTGCTGGTGAAGATCAATCCTGACCTTTATGAAAGTGCCATTACGAGATCACGCGCAGCAGTGAACAGCGCAAAAGCTGGATTAGCACAGAGCAAGGCCAGTTTGATAGAGGCGAACAAGCTTTGGGATAGAAATAAAGTTTTGTTTGAAAAG
>DJCX01000073.1:0-3602 GCA_002430755.1 Flavobacteriales bacterium UBA5939
GCAATGACAGCCACAACGACGTAAATCTTACCTTCGGTATACATGACGCTCTCTGTCTGCGCGAGCGCTTGAAACGGTACTAATGCAGCTATTAGGTATGCTAAATTCTTCATGATTCACTCAAGTTCTTAATTCTGTAACGCAATGAAGCGATCCAAGTTCCTACCAATATCCATCCAATGACCGCTGGATAGAAAATCATTCGTAATCGGTTGTCCAAATCGTAGGAGTTAAATCCGGGATTTCCGCCATTACCAGGATGTAAGCTGTCTGTCATTCTTGGTAATATTCCAATGAAAACAATCATCATGACAAAGGCGAATATGTTGTAAACGGCGCTAATACGAGCCTTTTTACGAGGTTCTTCGATGCCGTTGCGCAAAACGAAGTATGCTAGATAAATAAGTATCGTGATCGCACTTCCATTGAGTTTTGGATCATTGGTCCACCATGCACCCCAAGTAAATTTAGCCCACATCATTCCAGTAAACAGCCCTAAGAACGCGAAGAGCATTCCGGTTTCAGCTAAGCTTTCGCTTCTGCGGTCCTTGCTGAGATTTTCTCCCCTTAAAAACCCTACGGCATTGCCGAAACTTCCAGCCATCATTCCTACCATAGCGAACCACATGCTCACGTGGTAAAACAGATTTCGAATGCTCTGTTCGATGATTGGTAAATCTGGAACACTAGTTAGTAATCCGTAAACCAAAGAATACAGTACCAATGCAACTCCAAGTGCTTTGTAAATATGTCCAGTCATTGGGTGTTTTTAATCCTGCCAAAGATAAGGAAAGAGGAGGTAGGCAAGAAGCCCAATTGCGATATCTAGTGCGAATAATGAGCCAACTAATTCATACACTTCCTCAAGGGGCGCTCCGACCATTGCTTGGATGTTAATTGCACTGACAATCTTGAGAACAGGTAGTGTCAAAGGAATGGCGAGAATACTGCTCAGGGTAGCATTGCCTCCACTGCGTTCTGAGATGCCATTAGCTAGGGTTAAAATGGCGCTGAACCCAACGCACCCAAGCACTAGACCTAAGGCAAAGACGCCGGGATTGTAGACGCTATTGCCGTAGAACAGACTAAATAATGCCCAGGCTGCTGCCGACAGCAAAAGTATGTAGAGGCTGTTGTAAATGAGTTTGGCAATGATGGTCGTTTTCGGCCCGGCTATAGTTTGATAATAGTAGAAGTAGTCGCCGCTTTCAAATTCAAAACTTCGGCTTGCCTGATTAATAGCTCCAAAGAATACTACGATCCACAACAATGTAATCCACGTTGAGTCGGAAGCATTTTGGCCTCCGAGTAAATAGATGAGGTAGGTGATGCCCACAAGGTAAAGCCCAAGAGAAAAAATCGCATTGGAATTTCTTAGCTCTTGTTGCGCAAAACGTTGAATGAGTGGACCTATCTTCGCCATCCTAGAATTTGATTGAAACAAAGTTACAACAAACATTAGTGGTCAATTCTTGTTCTAACCTAAAATTGAAAAGATTCAATAGATATGAAGTACCTCTTGTTTAGCATTGCATTAATTGCATGTGCCAACGAACCTATCTCGAATACTGAAACTGCTTTGGCAGTAGAAACAACAAACGAACCAATGGAATCTAAAAGCTTCTATGATTTAAGTGCCACGACTATCGAAGGTGCGGATTTTTCTTTTAGCGCTTTGAAAGGCAAGCGTGTATTAATCGTCAATGTAGCCTCGAAATGTGGGTACACTCCGCAATATGAAGAGTTGCAACAATTGCACGAGCGCTACGGCGGTGAGAATTTTGTGATTCTTGGGTTCCCAGCGAATGATTTCGGATTCCAAGAGCCGGGAAGTGAAGCTCAAATAAAGAGTTTTTGTTCCAAGAACTACGGTGTTTCGTTCCAGATGATGAGCAAGGTGAAAACCAATAGAAGCCGCGGTCATGAAGTGTACCAGTGGCTGTGTAATAAAGCCTTAAACGGCGTAGATGATGCCAAAGTAAGTTGGAACTTCAACAAGTTCTTGATTGATGAAAATGGCAACTGGGTTGCTCATTATGAGAGCCGTATGGATCCAATGAGCGCAGAAATCACGAACTTCGCAGCAGGTAAAAAACTGCTATGAAAATAAATGTCCTTGCTTTTGGTGCACATCCTGACGATGTTGAGTTGGGTGCTGGAGGCATTTTAGCGACACATGCCATGCGTGGTTTGACCACGGGTATTGTTGATTTGTCAAGGGGTGAAATGGGGACCAGAGGTACCCCAGAAATCCGTGATGAAGAGGCCAAAGAAGCCGCAAGGATTCTAGGTTGTGCTGTGCGTGAAAACTTAGGCATGCCTGACGGTCGTATTGACTATTCGCACGAAAGCCAGCTCGAGGTAGTGCGTGTTCTTCGTAAATACCAACCGGATATTGTCTTGATGAATGCTCCTACGGACAGGCATCCCGATCACGGGAGAGCCTCTCGATTAGTTGAAGAAGCCTGTTTCCTTTCCGGTTTGCACAAGATTGTTATTAAAGATGGGGATACAGCGTTGGAACCATGGCGTCCAAAGACCATGTATAAATACCTCCAATTCTACAATTTAGAACCTCAAGTTGTGGTAGATATTAGTGAAGGATTTGAGAATAAAATGGCATCGATTAAGGCACATAAAAGCCAATTTTTCGACCCAAATAGTACAGAGCCTGAAACCGTAATTGCCAGTGAAGGCTTCTTTAAATCGGTTATTGCACGTGCTCAGGATTGGGGTAGAGTGATCGGTGCTTCGTATGCAGAGCCCTTAATTTCTGTGCGTCATATTGGGGTAAAAAATCTTGAAGATTTACAATAGTTTTTTTTGTTAAGTTTGTACTACACACAAATTCACTTTTTACTATGAAACCAAAGGCTTTGGTAGAGCACATCCGTGCAAATCAGAACAATAACAAGACACTAAAATCTCTATTTGCTTCACAATTCCTAGGCAAACTTTCTGAACAAGAATTGGCAGGAATGAAGAAAAGTATTGAAAAGGAAATTGCAAACCGTCAGCAAGCTGTTGTTGACGAAAAAATCGCTTTTCTACAATCGTTAGGATATAAAGTAGAGAAATAATAGCTCATTTACAGCAAAAAAGAAATCCCCTGTGCCGTCGGCGCAGGGGATTTTTTATTTCGAATTTTACTGCTTTTAATCGCGGAGTAGCGAGAAGTAGTATGCCAGCTGTGCCATAGAAGCTAATGCGGCTACTAAATAAGTACGGGCAGCCCAGCTCAAAGCGTCGTTGGCTTTATCGTGCTCTTGTGCTGTAATCATGCCTTTGTCCGTGAGCCAGGCTAGTGCACGGTTTGATGCATCGTACTCCACGGGTAAAGTCACAAGTGTAAACGCGGTGATTGCCATCTGTGCCGCAATCAATAGCCATATGGCTGTGTTGACACCGAAGATGCCCAAGAAGCCTACTCCAAGGATCATGGACCAAATAACGATATTCATGATGCGGCTGCTAAACTGTACCATGGGTACCAGTTGTGAGCGCATCTCCAACCATTTGTATCCCTTGGCGTGTTGTACAGCGTGACCTACTTCGTGTGCTGCTACAGCTGCGGCAGCGACACTGCGTCCAGAATAGACCTC
>DJCX01000073.1:3933-4753 GCA_002430755.1 Flavobacteriales bacterium UBA5939
TCGAGCATTTTCTGGGCGATTTCAGCACCGGACATACCATTGCTCAAGGCCTCTTTTGAGTACTTTTTAAATTTCGACTTTAAGCGTTGCTGAACGATGAAGCCGATAATGACAAATAGGATGATGATTCCGAACATAAGGTTGTTATAAAGTTTTCGTTATAAACATAGACCAAAACATGTGCCGCCGCTTGAATCCATGTAACTTTGGCATAAAGCCTTATAAAGATGACAAAAAAGCCTCTAATTCTCATCACAAACGATGACAGTATTTCCGCTCCGGGCATCAAAGTCTTGACAGAAATTGCCAATGACTTTGGTGAAGTTTGGGTAGTTGCACCTGATGGACCCATGAGCGGTAAAGGACATGCCATTTCATTGGACGTCAGTTTGAGAGTTTCAGAGGTGAAAAGCGAAGGGCCTCAAAAAGAGTTTAAGGTCAGCGGAACACCCGCGGATTGCGTAAAGCTCGCCATCAATAAAGTCATGCCACGCCGTCCGGATTTAATTTTAAGCGGTATTAACCACGGCTCTAATGCTTCTGTAAACGTCATCTACAGTGGTACGATGAGCGCTGCTGTAGAAGGTGCATTGGAACGCATTCCTGCCATTGGCTTTAGTTTATGTGAGCACAGTTGGGAAGCGAGCTTTGAAGCTTCGAAGCCCGCAGTGCGCAAAATTATACAGCAAGTCATTGATAATGGTTTAGCTACAGGTACATGTTTAAATGTCAATATTCCAGAGAACGCCAAAGCCCCTTACAAAGGCATTCGGGTATGTCGAATGGCCATAGGGAATTGGGAAGAGGAATTTGACGAGCG
>DJCX01000015.1 GCA_002430755.1 Flavobacteriales bacterium UBA5939
AAGGAGAAAGGCGGTGACTTAGGGTACTTTGGCCGAGGTATGATGGCTAAGCCGTTTGAGAACTTCTGTTACTTCGGTAAAGAGGGTGATTTAGGATTGGTACCAACACAGTTTGGTTTCCACATCATCGAAATCACTGATCAGAAAGGAGCGAACCAAGCCTATAAAATTGGCCAAGTGATTCGTGAAATCCTTCCTTCTGATGAAACGATCCAGGCATTGTACGGACAAGCATCTACTTACGCAGCATCTGCACAGAGTGCAGACGATTACCGCGTATTGGCTATGGAGCAAGGCTTGTCTTTGCGCCCTGCAAGAAACCTTGCACAATTTGAAGAGGTAGTTCCAGGTTTGGGTACTTCTCGTCGCGTGGTTCGTTGGGCATGGGATGACGATCGTGAGATTGGAAACATCGGCCTCTTGGAAAATGACGGTAAGGGATACGTTGTAGTAATCCTCACTGATAAACTAGAAGAAGGAACGACTCCTTATGAGTCTGTTGCTGCTCAATGTTTGGAAGCTGCTAAGAAAGAAGCGAAGAAGGCAATCATCACAGAACGTCTTGAAGCTGCCCTAAGTGGCGCCGCAAGCATTGAAGATGTAGCCGCTGCCGCAGGTAAGCAGGTACGTACCTTGAACTTCAAGGTGGGCCAAGCGAACATTGCAGGTGTAGGTAACGAAGCAAAGGTTGTTGGAACTATTTGTGGTATTGCATCAGGCGAATTAAGCGGCGTTATCGCTGGAGAGAGCGGTGCATTTGTTGCAATCACTCAGCCGGCACAGCCAGCACCTACTGTAGATTTCTCTAACCAAGCGCGTACTACACAGCAGAGCTTGAGAAATCTAGTGAGTGTTCAAGCATATAAAGCATTGCAAGACAAAGCAGATATCGAGGACAAGCGTCACTTGATGTTCTAAGCAGCGTCTAATACGGATAAAGAAAAACCACCCCTCGGGGTGGTTTTTTTTGTGCTTTTAATTTCCTGTATGACTACGGATCAGAAGGTTATTAGATTCGCGCTTAGAGAGTGTTTTCGGTTCTTGAATTGCTCTAAGAAAGCCTGTTCTGTCGTTCGCCATCCAGCTTGATAAAGATGAATAACAATAGGGTGAAGCCCCATAGTGACGAGCCTCCGTAGCTAAAGAATGGCAAAGGAATACCCACGGTTGGGAATAGCCCGATGGTCATACCGATATTGATGACCCAATGGGTGAAGAAAATACTGGCAACGCCATAACCATAGAATCGGCTAAAATCGTCTTTCTGACGCTCAGCAAGCCATATGATGCGGCCAATGAGCAGTCCAAAGGCGAGCATGAGTAGGAAAGTCCCTAGAAAGCCCCATTCTTCACCAACAGTACAGAAAATATAATCTGTGCTTTGGGCAGGAACGAAGTCTAATTTAGTTTGTGTACCGTTTAAGAAACCCTTACCGGTCCATCCTCCTGAACCTATAGCAATCAGAGATTGTAGGGTGTTGTAGCCGGCTCCCGAGGGATCGTTTTCTAGGCCCAACAATACTTTGATTCGCACTTGCTGGTGCGGTGCCAAGATTTGTTCCATAACAAAACCAACACCGTACATGATCGCCGCGGAGATGGAGGTAAAGAAGGCGTTGTAGATTAAGAATCGTCTTTTTTTGGGAAGAAACAGAAACACAAGAAACGTTAGTATTCCCAGGGCAAGCAATGCGGTTTTTAAGGGAAGTACTAAACCAGCAACCGCCAACGCGACACCCGCGAGTACTATACCGATGTAATAGCCCGGCATCCCTGCTCGATACACTACGAAGATCAAACTAAGATAAACCAAAGTTGAGCCCATATCTGGCTGTAGCGCAATCAGAATACCCGGCACTCCTAAGATAGATATTCCTAGAATTCTATCGCGCCAATTCTTCATGGTTTTCCTTGGCAAACTTGCGTAGAAGGCTAGCATCAATGCAGTGGCAAATTTTCCAACTTCAGAGGGTTGCAGGCTAAATCCCCCAAGTCCGAACCAACTTCGGGCACCACCTATTTTCTTCCCTACAAACAAAACTAGGATCAATAGCAGAATGCTCAATGCATACCAGAGAGGTGCAAAATTGGTCCATATCCTATAGTTAGTGATCATGGTGAAAAAGATGATCAGGAGACCGCCCACAATAAACAGTCCTTGCTTGCCGTATTCCTGATCCAAGGAGAAAATACTTGCGGATTCTTCGTTGTAAACGGCAGCATAAATGCTTATCCAACCCCATATGCAGAGTAGAAAGTAGAGGCTGACCAAAATCCAATCAAACCCAACGCGATTTCTATTTCTATTGCCGTAACCCATTAGAAGTTCGCTTCGTAAGTACTGTCTTCTCCGTAAATAGCAAGATGCTGTTTGCGGTATTCTTCGTGGAGCTCTCCTTCCAACATGCGTTGCTCCAGTCTCGGTCTAGTGATGGTGTCGCTGAGATACAGCTCGGTCATTAGACTAGATATAGGTGCCGCCCATCTAGACCCCCAATAACCGTTTTCAATGATGACGGCAATGGCAATTTTAGGATCATCCTTTGGAGCAAAGCTTACGAAAATACTGTGGTCCTGACCGTGTGGATTCTGAGCAGTGCCCGTCTTCCCACATTGGGAAATGTGCTCCAAACGCACAGCCTTTGCAGTACCGCTCTCAAATACATCGTACATCCCTTCAATGACCGTCTCAAAATGAATGCTGTCAATGGTCGTGTGCTTCGGAGTGAGGAATGCACTGTCGATCTGAGCACCGTCAACTCCTTTAATAATGTGTGGCGTGCAGTAATAACCGCGGTTCGCAATGGCAGCTGCCATATTTGCCAGCTGAATAGGCGTTGCCAATAGTTCCCCTTGACCTATCCCGTTACTTACGGAAGTTGCCCCTTTCCAGCCGGTATATCCTAAGAACCGATCGTAGAAAGCGACATCAGGTACGAGTCCCTTTTTTCCTGTAGGAAGATCATTGCCGAGGTATTTGCCCAATCCAAAGCTCTTAACGTGGTTTGACCATATTTCTAGGCCTTGGCGAGAGTCACCGCCGTGATCTACAGAACGTTGATAGACGGAACAGAAGTAGTTGTTACAACTTTCTGAAATAGCTTTTCTCAAATTCATCGGTCCGCCTTTGCAATGGCAGGCCACTGTCAAGCTTCCATAATGCCAACCGTGTCTACAGGTCATGGTCGTTCTTGGACTGATTACGCCTTCTTGAAGACCGATTAATGCTCCAACTAGTTTAAAAGGCGATCCTGGTGGATATTCAGCCAAGATACCTCGATCAAAGAGCGGCTTATTGATGCTGTCGTAGTAGAGTGCCGTGTAATTTCTGCTGCGCAGCCGTCCGACCAATTCGTTTGGGTCGTAATTCGGAGCCGTCACCATTGCTAGAATTTCTCCGCTTTGAGGTTCAATAGCAACAATGCTTCCACGTTTACCGCTCATCAACTGTTCGCCGTACAACTGGAGGTCTAGATCAATGCTGCTCGTTAAATCTTTACCTGGAACCGGCAGGAGGTCGTGTGCGCCGTCTTTCCAGTTGCCTATTCTACGGTTTCTGTGATCAACAGTATAAAATCGCTTCCCGTGTTCGCCCTTAAGCAGGCTCTCATAACTCTTGTCTATCCCACTTTTCCCAGAGAGGTCGCCCATGGAATATCCTTCGTTTTTGCGAATAAAGTCCGTATTGACTTCCCCAATGAACCCCACAACATTGGCGGCACCAGGCTTGGGGTAGTTTCTGAGGATTCGCTTCTGTGGGTAGAATCCCGCGAACTTCTTGAGTTCAGTGTTGATTCGTGCGTAGTGCTCTTTGGGCAACATCTTCATGAACATGCTGCTTCGGAAATAGCTGTATTTCTTGGCTTTTTCCAAACGTTTCTTGATGTCCGCTACTTCTAAATCGAGCAATTTGCCAAGCTGTACGGTATCTAAATCCTTTACTAAATAGGGACTCACCATAAGGTCGTAAGTTGGGCTGTTTCCCACCATGAGTTGACCGTTTCGATCATAGATGTAACCGCGCGGCGCGTACAGTTTCTCGGCTTGCGTAGCATTGCGTTCTGCCCGCGCCGCGTACTCATCATTCATAATCTGAATATTGAACAGACGCACACTGAATATCAATGTGATCAAGACGATAACCGAATAAAATGCTGCTTTATGCTGCATAGCGTTTGGACAAAAGAAAATGTGCGATCGTAAGTAACCCAACAGTG
>DJCX01000095.1:0-1756 GCA_002430755.1 Flavobacteriales bacterium UBA5939
ATCTGTACCGAAATAGGTCCACGCCCCAGTGGGTCAGAAGCTTCGAACCAGGCAGCTCGTTATACGATGCAAATGATGCTCGATGCCGGCGCAGATACAGCTTGGCTACAGCCGGTGGAAGTTCCTAAGTGGCTCCGCGGCAATGAATGGTCGAAAGCGTATGCCGGTGGAGAACAAATTTCCCTGCCCACTACTGCATTAGGCGGATCTGTACCTACTCCTGCGGAAGGTGTAAAAGCAGAAGTGGTTGAGGTAGGTTCTTTCGAAGAGCTCGAAGCATTGGGAGAAGAAGGAATTAAGGGTAAAATAGTCTTCTACAACACCTACATGGACCACAGCCTGATTAGCACTTTTAACGCTTATGGAGGCGCTGTGAAGTACCGTTGGGCGGGTGCTATGGAAGCAGGAAAGTACGGCGCTATTGCGACGGTCATGCGCTCTGTAACCTTACTTCGTGACGATTTACCACACACTGGCGCGATGAGTTATGGAGACAGCGAAGTAAAGGTGCCTTCGGCCGCGATTTCTTGGCAAGCAGCAGATAAGCTGAGTGCCATGTTGGAAGGCGGAAAGGTCGAATTAGAATTGTATTTAGACTGCGGTGTACAAGGCACAGCTACGAACTACAACATGATCGCCGATTTCAAAGGGAGCGAAAAGCCCGAAGAGATCATGCTTGTTGGCGGCCACATAGACTCTTGGGATTTAGGACAAGGAGCTCAAGACGACGGTGCTGGATGTGCTCATGCTATGCAGGTTCCGAACCTCATGCACAAGGCCGGATATCAGAACAAGAGAACGGTTCGTGTGGTCCTATGGGCGAACGAGGAATTCGGATTAGATGGCGCGAAGGAATATGCGCGTTGGGCCAAAGAAAACGGTGTGCATCATTGGGTTGCCATGGAAAGCGACGGCGGCGGCGATGTTCCTAGAGGCTTCGGTATCGGTGCAGACGATAATCGTATTGAGCAAGTAAGAACATTTAAGAGCTTGCTGAGCCCCTATGGTCTACACGTCTTTGCAAAAGGCGGCGGCGGAGCCGATTTAAGTCCACTTCGAGGTTATGACAACTTCTTTATTGGATACCGTCCCGAGAGTCAGCGATACTTTGATTTCCACCACAGCGCTAGAGACAACATAGACGCCATTCATCCGCGTAGTTTGGAGATGGGTGCGGCTTCGATGAGTGCACTGTATTATTTATTAGACAACCTAGACTAATTTATTTTAAATCTCTGTGAGTCAAACATTTAAAAAAGAAGCATGGTCAGTTTTGGCAGATTCTGCCAAGAATTTTGGTTTTGTCGCTACCGCTCAAGACACGGACAATTACGCGCGTCTCTGGTCGAGGGACAGTGCTATTGCTTCTTTAGCAGTATTGTCACACGGAAAAGAAGCGCTTTATCCGGCGGTTAAAAGCAGCATACTTAATTTATTGGAAGCAGTTGGCGAGGGCGGCGTGTTTCCGTCAAACGTCAGCTTCAAGAACGATGGGGATCGTTCTGGACAAAGCTATGGCGGGCCAGTAGGGCGAACAGACAGTCCTTTTTGGTGGGCTGTAACAGCGCTATCTTACATGGAGGTTGTACAAGACTTTAGTATTAAAGATGCTGTTGCGGGCGCCATAGAAGAGATCGAGCGTAGAGCACATGCTTGGGAGTTCAATAACAAGCATTTGATGTATTCACCGGCCAGTAGTAACTGGGCAGATGAGTATCCAGTTGAAGGCTATATTCTTCTTAATAATGTGTTGAGA
>DJCX01000095.1:2092-3927 GCA_002430755.1 Flavobacteriales bacterium UBA5939
TCGGGTGCTGTCAAGTACCACTTCTTTGGTGAGCCTGCTCAAACGGAGATTTTGTTTACTGCTGCTCAGTTGAACAAGGTCGCCTATATGGAAGGAGGTGAACGTATTTTGATGAGCTTCACTCCAGGTTCTGTACTGAATCATATAGATACATTGGGATGGAGTATTTCGATGCTTCTAGGGATGACTAGTGAATCGACAACTAAAAAGATGGTCGAGCGATTGCGTGAAGAAGTAGGCGGCTCTTTGGCGCCCGCACATTGGCCCATTATTGATGAAGATCACGGGCTATGGGGTGCCATTGCCTCAAATTATGCGTATAGTTTCAAGAACCATCCAGGTCATTTCCATAATGGGGGTGTTTGGGGGTTGACGCAGGGCTTTATGGCGGCTGCGATGAATTCCTTAGTTGGCGTGGAACATGCCTATATGGTTACCTATGAGGGTATGCTAAAAGGATCTATGGCGGATCATCCTTTTGCGGAATATTATTCCTATCCCGATTTGAAGCCGGGCGGCGTAAGGAACTTATGCTTTTCTGCTGGGTCTTATTTGATTGCTGCCGCCGCAGCGGATCAAGGTGAAGCGTTTACTGCGATTTTTGAACGAAGGTTACAAGGGCTGTTGGCCAAGGCGAAGAAGATTGCTGAGGATTTGGCCCGAGAGGTGGTTCAAAAATCGCCGGCTAAAGTCTATCGAGTGAGCGGTGAGAGCGGCTGTGGCAAGACCACTTTGGCGAAGGCCATTGTAAAAGAGTTCGAGCAGCAAGGGAAAAAGGCGGTGCTGATTTCTCAGGACGAGTATTTTCATTTGCCGCCACGGCAGAACCACAATAAACGGGTGGAGGACTTTGAGTGGATCGGGCTCGGCGAGGTGGACTGGAAGCTTTTGAACGGGGTCATTGATCAAGTTTTGGATCCGGAGGTTGCTGAGGTAGAGGTGCCTGAGATGGATTGGGAATTGGACACGAAAGAGTGGAAGACAATGGAGGCTGATCAGGTTGAAGTTGTAGTTATAGAGGGAACTTATGTGCTTGGTGATAAGCGCGATGGTGAGGTTGGAATATTTTTTGAGCACACCTATGTGGACACCATGGAAAACAGATTGGCGCGTAACCGAGAGGTGGTGGACGACTTTATTCAACGCGTCTTAGAAAGAGAACACAGGATCATTAGCGATTTGCGGAAGGACGCGGATCTTGTGGTAAACAAAGATTACACACTAACAATACGATAAATGATGAAAAAGGTAACACTACTTTTCATTGGGTTGGCGTTTGCGGCTTGTACAGGACCGCAAGAGGTGGTTTCCAGCCCAGACGGAAATGTTCAAGTGAGCGTTGGACTCACTTCTAAGGGAGCTATTCAATATGCCGTTGATTTTAACGGTAAAGAGGTCATTGGATCGTCGACCCTTGGGTTCGATTTTGCACAGGCAGAGGATCTTTTGGACGGATTTGAATTGGCCACAGTTGATGTGAAAGAGGTAAGCGATTCCTATACGATGCAGTGGGGAGCAAATACAGAGCTTTCGTATACGCATACCGAGGCAGCGTTCAACTTTACGCATGTCCCAACAGGCAGAACTTTGGGTGTAGTATTCCGTGCGGCTAATGATGGTTTTGCCTTCCGTTATTTGATTCCTGAGCAGGAAGAAGGACAGTTGGTAGTGAAGAACGAAAAGACTGAATTCAACTTGTCTGAAGACGCGATGGCGCACTGGATTCCGGGCGATTGGGAGATTTATGAGCACCCATACAACCACACGAAGGTTAGTGAGATTGATGCGTTGAGCAAGGCCAATCACCCGAATTTGGCAGCAACGGTTATTGTGGA
>DJCX01000099.1:0-1552 GCA_002430755.1 Flavobacteriales bacterium UBA5939
AAACGCAAAAGCGCCAAATCCCATGGGAATTCAGCGCTTCGCTTAAAGTATAGAAACGCAGCAACTACCGATCCTGCACCGAGTGCAACTATAGCAGCTACTACGCTAGTCATCAAGTCAACATTCCACCACAGACATTGAGAACCTGCCCACTTACGTAGGCACTCATGTCTGAAGCCAAGAATAAACAAGCATTGGCCACATCTTCTGGGCTACCGCCTCTTTTGAGCGGAATACCGTCTCTCCAAGATTGAACCGTTTTCTCGTCCAATACAGCGGTCATCTCAGTTTCAATGAAACCCGGTGCAATGGCGTTACAGCGGATGTTGCGTGATCCCAGCTCAAGCGCTACAGACTTCGTGAAGCCAATAATACCTGCCTTAGAAGCAGAATAATTAGCCTGACCAGCGTTACCCTTCACACCCACTACAGAACTAATGTTTACAATAGATCCTGAGCGTTGCTTCAAGAATGTGCGCTGTACAGCTTTAGTCATGTTGAAGACTGAATTTAGATTCACCTCAATCACTCGGTTAAAATCCTCTTCCGTCATGCGCATTAAAAGGGTATCCTTTGTAATACCAGCGTTGTTTACAACGATGTCGACACCACCAAAGTCTTCTACGACCTGAGCAACAAGTGCCTCGGCATCTTCCATTTTTGAAGCATCCGATCGATAGCCTTTTACGTTGGCTCCGTGTGCTTTCAACTCTTCTTCGAGCGCCTGTCCTCTTTCGACAGAGCTAAGGAATGTAAATGCTACGTTCGCACCTTGCTGTGCAAAAACTTCAGCAATTCCTTTTCCGATTCCTTTCGACGCACCAGTAATAATGGCCGTCTTTCCTGCTAATAAACCCATAGTGTTTAATTATTCGCGGTTTTGTTCAGTGAGCAAACCTACTGCTTTTCCATTTTTCTGAGCAACAATAAATGCATTTTCAACACCTAAGTTAACCACAAGAGCTAAAGCCTGCTGCGCGTCTGGTAGAGAATTGTATTCGCCCAAAACGAATAAAACCAGACTGTCTTTTTCAACCATGGAAGCCCCGGAGAGGCCATAACTTAACTCCTTGATTGACTGATTTTTAAACGACCCTATCTGAACTGAAAAAACAAGTTCATCGTTCGCGGTAAATACGGTGTCCACAGCTTGTCCACCGCGCCAAAGTTCTATACTTTTTTGGGTCAATTCCTCCTCACTTGCAGAGGACTCACCCACGAATTGATACGTCACCAAGGCAGTGATAACCACTAAAACGACCATTAAAGGCCATGTAGTTTTTTTCGAACTACTCCCCTTTTGCTCAATCAATTGACGCTGCAATTCTGCATTCTCAGCCTCAAGTTTTGAGATTCGTTCTTTGGTTTTCGGTGATAAGAATTCCATATCCTACAACGGTGCTACTAATATTCCAATGATGGTGGCAATTGCGAATATAATCGTCTGAATGACCACGCCAATGTTATTTAAAATAACAAGTGACCAATGCAGATCTCCCCATCGCTTCCAAGTCAACGGCGGCTTACTTACCGGAGCTTTCATACCCTCTTC
>DJCX01000099.1:1883-3737 GCA_002430755.1 Flavobacteriales bacterium UBA5939
TGTACTGGTACTTGTCTAGTGCTGTATCAACCTCATACCAATGAGCGCATGAGGGGCATTTCACTTGTTTCATTTTAGTAAAGGTAAGGCGGTTTAAAACAAAAAAGCCGCCTCACAAGGTGAAGCGGCTTTGTATTTATTAAATGCTGGATTATTTACCAAGCAACTTAGCCATAGCAGTACCTAAGTCTGCTGGCGAATCAACTACAGTGATTCCACAGTCGCGAAGGATCGCTTTCTTAGCAGCAGCCGTATCCTCAGCACCACCTACAATAGCACCTGCATGGCCCATTGTACGTCCTGCCGGAGCCGTCTCACCTGCGATAAAGGCAACAACTGGCTTCGTACCGTTCTCTTTGATCCACTTACCGGCTTCTGCTTCTAGTTGACCACCGATCTCTCCGATCATAATGATACCTTCAGTTTCCGGGTCGTTCATCAAGAGCTCAACAGCCTGTTTTGTCGTTGTACCGATGATTGGGTCACCACCAATACCAATAGCAGTTGTTTGACCTAAACCGGCTTTCGTACACTGATCTACTGCTTCATAGGTCAAAGTACCTGATTTACTAACGATACCAACGGTACCCTTGTTGAAGATAAAGCCAGGCATAATACCAACTTTAGCTTCTCCCGCGGTCATAACTCCAGGACAGTTAGGGCCGATCAACGTACAGTCCTTGTCGCTTAAGTACTCTTTAACTTTCACCATGTCCGCAACTGGAATACCTTCCGTAATACAAATGATTACTTTGATACCTGCTTCAGCAGCCTCCATAATACCATCCGCAGCAAATGCTGGTGGAATGAAAATGATAGAGGTATCAGCACCCGCTTTTTCAACGGCTTCGCTAACGGTGTTAAATACCGGACGATCCAAATGCGTCATACCTCCTTTACCGGGAGTAACACCACCAACAACGTTGGTACCGTATTCGATCATTTGGGTAGCGTGGAATGTACCCTCTTTACCAGTAAAACCTTGTACAATAATGTTTGAGTCTTTGTTGACTAATACGCTCATGAGATGCTTTTTCTGTGAGTTTGATGCAAATGTACTACCCAACCTGCAATCGAATTCCCTTCTTGACAAATTTCTTTGCTCAATACTTATCGATGTATCTTCGCGCCATGCTTAGAGACGATATCATTTGCGCATTATCTACACCACAAGGCGTTGGTGCATTAGCAATAGTGAGAGTAAGTGGGGCCAATTCCGCCGCGCTGCTCACCCCCTATTTCATCTCTAAACGCATCCAAAAATCGGGATTAGAATCCCACCGTGCGTTTTTCGGCGATTACAGCATCGACGGCGAACACATTGACGAAGTGCTTATCACCTACTTCGAAGAAGGAAAGAGCTTCACTGGCGAGGAAAGCTTTGAAATCAGCTGCCACGGCTCCGCATACATCGTTAGTCGCATTATGGAAAGCTTGCTTGAAGCTGGAGCGCGACTAGCGGATCCAGGAGAATACACCATGCGCGCCTTCATGAACGGTCGCATGGACCTTGCACAAGCTGAAGCAGTGGCCGATTTGATTCATGCCGAAAACAAAACCATGCACGATGTGGCCTTGCGCCAACTTAAAGGAGGCTTCTCGAACGAAATCAAAGCCTTCAGAGAGGAATTGGTGCATTTCGCTTCCATGATCGAGCTAGAATTAGACTTCAGCGAAGAAGATGTAGAGTTCGCTTCACGGGCCGACCTATTGAAAATGTTGCATTCGCTCAAAACCAATGTGAGCAACCTCATAGATAGCTTCAAATACGGAAATGCCCTTAAGAAAGGAATCGCCACGGCTATTCTCGGTGCTCCAAATGCAGGCAAGTCTACCCTACTCAACGCTTTGCTT
>DJCX01000046.1 GCA_002430755.1 Flavobacteriales bacterium UBA5939
GATCTTGTTGGAGGTGATACCACGGCATCACAGTCGGGTCTAATGATCAGCGTAACCGCTACTGGTCGCGTTGAAAAAGGAGCCGAAGCCAAGCGTTCAGGCGCTGGAGATAACGATCTAATTGTAGTCAGTGGAGATGTCGGCGGTGCTTACATGGGACTTCAAATTTTGGAACGAGAGAAGCAGGTATTCTTAGAGAATCCAGACATGCAGCCTGAGTTGGGCGGTCACGAATACATTTTAGAGCGCCAACTAAAACCGGAGGCACGTAAAGACATCGTCGAATTATTGAAGGGCTTGGACGTTCAACCTACATCCATGATTGATATCAGCGACGGCTTGAGCTCGGAAATCCTACACTTAAGTAAGGCATCAGGTACGCAGTTCAATATTTACGAGAATAAAATCCCAATCGATCCGAGCATCTACACCTTGTGTGAGGAGTTCAATATGAACACCACCACAGTGGCACTGAACGGGGGAGAGGACTATGAGTTGTTGTTCACCATTTCCATTGGCGACCACGATAAGATCAAAGCAAATCCGAACCTTACAGTTATAGGTTACGTCAAAGGCGGTTCAGGTGCAAATCTGATTACGCGCGATGAAAAAGTGATCGAACTCAAGGCACAAGGGTTCAACCACCACGGTTAAACTGCCCGTTATTTACCTTCAAAAATCCACTTATTCACATTTATTGGTCAAGAGCTAGGGGTGTTGTCCCATTTGGTACTATTTGTGCGTAGCATAGTGTAGAACCCAAAAGGTGTTTCTAATTTTAAGGAACCAACCAATTAAACCTAGAACTCATGGAAGACAAGATTGTCAACAATCTTATCTATGGACACCCTTTCTTTTTTCCTATTTGGAAAGCGCCCATAGATCAGCACAAAACACTACAAACTTCTTTTGAAGAGGGAACAATGGCTGCATTGCCTGGTTTTTCGCAATTGAGCGAAGATCAGATGGAGCAGGCCATTAGAAATGCCAAATTTCTTTTTGCAGTGTATGCCGCTGGAGATAAAACGCATTCAAAATGGAACGAAGCGAAAAACGTTGTTCGCGCCTTCCCAAACAGCTATAAAGAAGCTACAGGTATAAAGACCTCGGTGAAATCATGGTTGCCTAAACTGGTTTAATCTTTCGACGGGAGCAATGCTTCCCATTCTGACCCATTGAACCAAGCCAAACGCCCATCGCCTAATTCAACGTAAACCCAAGAATTATTTGTTCCTAGAATAGTTCCGGCGCTGCCCTCACTCAATAGTACAAGTCTCTTGCTATTGGATGAGGGCTCGCTGTATCCGTATGAATTTCGCTCAACGACTACCGCAGTTTTGATTTTAGGAATGCTCAGGTAGCTCATTCCCAGAAGGATAAATGCCATTACAGTGGTGGTCAGCGGCCACCTCCAGTTTAAAGATTTATTCTTAGTCCGCCGTAGCACTAACAATACCACGGTTACCACCAAAAATACCCAGGCCACATAGGTCCATCCTTCTGTGCTCATGATGGAGCGCTCCCATTGTCCGATCCATTGAAGAAGCCCCTCCTTGGGGGCAACTAGAGCATCCGTGAGGCGTAGGTTGATCCAATCTAAATTGTGCTGAGCATCTGCGTTGTTCGGAGCGTAAATCAATGCGCGCTCGAAGTAAACCTTGGCTTCACCTAATTCACCCATGCGCGCAAAACAATTCCCCATGTTGTAGCACAATACATCGTTTTCTGCCTGCGAGGCATAGATGCTTTGATATTTTTCAAGCGCATCGCTGTACTTGCCGAGGTCGTACAGTGCCTTGGCGCTATCCGCAACTGCAGTTAGATCTGTTCCCATACCTCTTCAAATTCTGTTAGATGATGCGCATTTTCGCTTGCTGCAATGGGTGCATACTGTGCCATATTACAGTGTTCAATCAAAGCTAAAATGCGATGTGCTGTCGGTTTATCGTAGACGCTCTCCAGCGCTTCAAGACGCACTTGTTCGAGATGAATTCCTTTTTTGACCAGGGCGAACTCAAGGGCATTCAGCATCGTGCCATAGCGCTGCTCCTCTTGTGTCGCGAATGCTTTTTGAACGGTTTTTAGTTGTGATTTTTTCCAATTGACCTTCTGTCCATTCCTACGCTCAGGAATGAATTGCCAAAGCCATAGTATACCGGCGAGTAGGAGCAATACCAAAGTCCAAGGCTTGAGATTTGAAGTGCTCTCTGCCTCTGAAAGATCTTGCAGGTAGCGAATATCATCATCGATAGTCTTGACTTCACGCTTTACGGCCCCCTCTAAATCACCGTTTTCTTGCACCCCGCTAAGCGCTGGGTTCTCAACGTTTAGCGTATCTGCGGCAATGGAGATTGTCTCGTAGCGTTCAGTGCGGGTGTTAAAGTAACTCCACTGCATTTCTGGAACAATAAAACTGCCCCGGTACTGAGGGACCAATAGGTATTCATATTCTTTGTATCCACGAATACCGCGCTCGCTGTAGCGAATGTTCTCATTGTATTTAGGGTCATAGACGTCAAACCCTTCCGGTTGAATAAGTTCCGGCACCTCAAGGGTATTGAAGTTTCCAGTACCTTCTACACGCAGTTTAATGGTAACGCTTTCGCTTCCGCTTACTTCCGTTCTACTGACTTCTCGGACCAATTTTAATTCGCCCACCCCGCCCTGGAAACTCTCCGGGGCACCTTCGGGTAGAGGCTTAATTTTAACCGC
>DJCX01000066.1 GCA_002430755.1 Flavobacteriales bacterium UBA5939
ACAGATCCATATTCGCACACACCGGGTGGTAAAGGTGCGCAGCAGCCAGGAATGACAGGTCAGGTGAAAGAGGATTTGATCAGCCGATTCGGCGAGCTTGGTGTATCTGTGAAACACGGCCAGCTGAGCTTTGTACCTAAGATTCTTCGCGCAGAAGAATTCTTGGAGGTTGCAAGCGAGTTTGAGTATGTAAATTTAGATGATGAAGTGGCGAAGGTTGCGGTTCCAAGCGGCGGTTTGGCCTTCACATACTGTCAGGTGCCTGTAGTTTACCAGCGTGCTGAAGCGGCGAAAGTGGTCGTGCATACTGAGGCAGGAGTAGAAGAAGTAGCAGGAAGTACATTGAGTGCTGATATGACTTCTGAATTGTTCCGTAGAACGAACAACGTAAAACAGATCACCGTATCTGTTGTGAAATAAGATTGAATGAAAGGAGCAGGTAGAAGAATTCTCGGCTTTGGCGCATTAGTAGCTTTACTGATGTTGAGTTCTTGTACAGCTACGAATGAGCCTATGGCAATGAGTAAGAGTGCAAAAGAAATACTTGGGAACCCAGCGTACCGAGCAATTTCATATGGAGGATATCGAGGTAAGAACAGGAACGAGCAACCTTCTATCGAAGAGCTGAAAGAAGATTTAAAGATCATGTCAGCGATGGGAGTTCGATTGCTTCGGACGTACAACCTACAGCTTCCACACGCACCAAATGTGCTCAAGGCCATAAAGGCGCTCAAAGAGGAAGACCCTTCCTTTGAAATGTACGTTATGCTCGGGGCTTGGATTGATTGTCAAGGCGCTTGGACTTCTGAGGCTCCAGACCACAGTAAGGAAAGTGAGGAGAACAACACCAGCGAGATTCAAAAGGCAGTACGCTATGCCAACGAGTACCCTGATATTGTGAAGATCATCGCCGTGGGAAATGAAGCCATGGTGCATTGGGCGGCGAGTTATTTTGTCCACCCTTCAGTTATCTTGAAGTATGTGAATTACCTCCAGGAGTTGAAGCGCATGGGCAAATTACCGGCAGACCTATGGGTGACTTCCTCCGATAATTTTGCCTCATGGGGCGGCGGGGAAGAAGCCTATCATTTACGCGAGTTGGAAGAGCTGATCATGGCGGTGGATTATGTGAGTATGCACACCTATCCGTTCCACGATACGCATTATAACAGCGCGTTTTGGGAAAGTCCAGCGGATGAAGCCAATGGATTTTCTGATCACGACCGTGTTTTAATGGCAATGCAACGTGCGGCATTCTATGCCCAAGGCCAATACGAAAGTGTGAAGGCATACGTTCACGGCATTGCACCCGACAAGCCTATCCATATCGGTGAAACGGGCTGGTCAAGTGTTAGCGTAGGTTTTTATGGGAACAACGGCTCTTTTGCAGCTGACGAGTATAAGCAAGCTATCTACCACAATGCCATGCGTGAATGGACCGATGCAGAAGGGATAAGCTGCTTTTATTTCGAAGCCTTCGACGAACAATGGAAAGATCCTAATCATCCCGATGGATCTGAAAATCATTTTGGATTAATCACCTTGGATGGACAAGCTAAATATGGCTTATGGGATTTGGTAGATGAAGGCGTTTTCGAAGGACTGACTAGAGGAGGTCAAGAGATTACGAAGACTTTTGAAGGAGATACTACTGCGCTGTTACAGACCGTTAGCGCACCAAAAAGAAGACGTTAGAATGAAGAAATTTGCCGCTCTTTTTGCGATGGTTTTACTAGCTGCATGTAGCAGTGAACAACACCCAGTTGTAGAGGAACAACAAGAACCTGCAGAATATTTCAAGGCCATATGTTACCACCCTGTAAACGTCGGCAACACCCAGCGTAGTTGGGAGTTTATCGACGAGGATTTAGACCTTATGCAGGAAGCTGGAATTTCTGTCATCCGTGTGTATATGCCAATTATTGATGAAAATGTTCTCGATAAACTTGCCGAGCGCGGAATGAAGGTCATTACCAGTTTTGGTTACAACCAAGACAGTGTTTTTGATTTGTATTCCGGTACCTATTTAGATTATGTAATCAAGTACAAGCACCATCCTGCCATCTATTTGTGGGAGCTTGGTAATGAATACAACTATCATCCGGAATGGTTTGACGGGGATTTAATGAATTGGTACACAACGTTGGAAAAAGCAGTAGATGCCATTCATACGGCAGACAGCGTGCATCTGGTTACAACTGCCCACGGCGAAGTTCCAGATTCAACGGCCATGTACTACGGACGTCATCTAGACATGTGGGGTTTCAACGTGTATCGTTGGGATCTACCTGCGTCATTTGTTGCCGATTGGCGATCGAAAAGTGATAAGCCCTTTTATTTCTCAGAGTTGGGGGCAGACAGTTACATGACTATCGAGAAAGACTCTCTTGAGCAAGGCGTGAACGAACGTGCTCAGGCGGTTGCGGTAAGTCATATCATTGATGAATTAGAACCTCACGCTCATGAATTTGAAGGAATGACGCTATTTTCATTTACCGACGGTTGGTGGAAAGCGGGTAATCCGGAAATTCAGGATATTGGAGGTTGGGCGCCGAACAGCAGCGGTGTTCCATACGACGGCTCACCCAATGAGGAATTTTGGGGAATTGTCAATATTGACAGAACGAAAAAGGAGGTCTTTGCTGCTGTTAGAGACCGATTTAAGAAAGAATGATGAAAACGAAGCTCATACCCGTCCTAACCTTAGGCCTTATGATTCAGGCCTGTAGCCCAGAATCAACTATGAAAGTGAACGTATTTGAAACTTCAGCATCCGGGAAGAATTTAGAACAGGTAAGTGCTTTTGAGAAGACAGAAAACCATTCTTCTATTTCGGTAAATACCGAGGTCAAGCGTCAAGAGATTATTGGTTTCGGGGGTGCTTTTACGGAATCTTCGGCCTACAACTTAAACCAGCTGAGTCCAGAAAACCGCATGGAGGTACTGCAAGCCTATTTTTCTAAGGAAGGCTCTGCGTACAGTTTAACACGTACACACATGAATTCGTGTGATTTTTCGGTGAGTAATTACTCGTACACACCTGTGGAAGGTGATGTTAACCTGGAACATTTCAGCATCGAAGAAGACCGCGACGACCTCATTCCAATGATTAAGGATGCGCAGAACATTAGTGAAGAGGGTTTCAAACTATTTGCTTCACCATGGTCCGCAGCACCTTGGATGAAGGACAACAACGAATGGCGTGCCGGCAAACTCAAGGAAGAATATTACCCAACGTGGGCGTTGTTCTTCAGCAAGTATGTGGATGCATATACCGCAGAGGGCATAGATTTATGGGGCTTTACTGTAGAAAACGAGCCGCACGGCAACGGCGGTAATTGGGAGAGTATGCATTACTCACCTGAAGAAATGACTCGATTCGTAAATGAACACTTGGGTCCCCAACTAGAA
The DNA here is from genome assembly GCA_002430755.1 of Flavobacteriales bacterium UBA5939. GTDB lineage: Bacteria > Bacteroidota > Bacteroidia > Flavobacteriales > Schleiferiaceae > UBA10364. The sequence continues at coordinate 3,412 of DJCX01000066.1, forward strand.
GCCGATGGCAAAGGAGATTTAATCATTTTAGGTTACGACCAGAACCGTCAAGGAATCCAAGAATGGGCGGATGTAATGTACAAGGACGAAGAGTCCAAGAAATACTACGACGGTATGGCAGTTCACTGGTATGAAAGTACTTACGATTACTTTCCAGAAGAATTGGAATACGCCTACAATAGTGCTCCCGAAATGCTCTTGCTCCAAACGGAAGCATGTATTGACAATCAAGTCCCTGAGTGGAAAAATGACCATTGGTATTGGGAGAAAGAAGCCACGGACTGGGGTTATTACTGGCGTGAGGAGGCCAACCGTCACTTGCATCCGAAATACGCACCGGTCAACCGTTATGCACGCGATATCATAGGTTGTTTGAACCATTGGGTACAAGGATGGGTCGATTGGAATATGGTGCTGGATCGTCAAGGAGGTCCGAACTGGGCAAATAACTGGTGTATTGCACCGGTTATTGTTGATACCGACAACGACGAGATTTACTACACACCGATGTTCTATGTACTACAGCATTTCAGCAAATTTATTCGTCCAGGCGCGCATGTAGTTGAGGCTACTTGCAGTGATGAAGAATTAATGGTTGCTGCAGCAGAAAATATGGATGGATCCCTAGTGGTAGTGGTCTTCAATGAAGGAGCGCAAGCCAGAAGCTTTGATCTAGAGATTGGTGGTGAAATGACCACGATTTCTATCGAGGCACAAGCGCTTCAAACCATAATTAAAACACCTAAATCTGAAGCATAGATGAGTGCAACGAATACAGTCCCTATGGGGCAAAAAATAGCCTTTGGAATTGGCATGTTGGCGAATCAAATGTTCCCTGCAGCCATGAGTATTTTCATGGTAGTATTGGTCCAAGATTTGGGTTTCCCAGGTTGGATGTGGGGTGTCATTTTCTTTGCACCGCGAGCCTTCGATAGTATCATGGACCCGATCATGGGATTCATCTCTGACAACACAAGAAGTACATGGGGACGCCGGCGACAATACGTCTTTTGGGGCGCTTTGCTGATGGGTTTTGCATTTGCTATGCTTTGGCAGTTGTACCGTGAAAATAGCGTTGCATACAACTTCACCTATGTGATGGTGTGGTCCTTTGTGTTCTATTTGGGGCTGACCATATTCGGTGTTCCTTATGTAAGTATGGGTTACGAGATGAGCGACGATTACCACGAGCGAACCAGTGTTATGGCCATCTCACAGTGGATCGGTCAATGGGCTTGGGTTATTGCGCCGTGGTTCTGGGTAATCATGTACGATCCGGATTGGTTCCCATCAGCGGATGAAGCAACGCGAACGTTATCCATTTGGGTGGCAGTAGTATTTACGCTTTGTGCTATTGCACCGGCGGTATTTATTAAAGGAGAAAGCACCAAAGATCGAAGCGATTACGAGCCGTTAGATTTCAGAGGGATTTTGGGCAGCATCAATAAAATTGCAAAGAACTTCGTCGAGGCATTTTCGTCGCCACCGTTTAGAAAGTTGTGTATTGCGACCTTCTTAATTTTCAACGGTTTTAATACCGTGGCCAGCTTCACTTATTTTGTGATTCGTTCGCACCTCTTTAATGGTGCTGCTCCAGGTGTATGGCCAACCCTATTCGGTTCTGTAGGTGCTATCGTGACCACTTTTATTGTCATTCCTATTGTCGCTCGTATGGCGAAGACTATGGGTAAGAAGCGCGCCTTTATTTTGTCGCAATCTATTTCCATTATTGGTTATACACTGCTTTGGTTCTTGATGATACCTGGCAAGCCGTATATGTTCCTTTTTGCATTACCGTTCCACTCTTTTGGTATCGGTGGACTATTCACCATCATGATGTCCATGACCTCGGATGTTCTTGATATTGACGAGCTCAATACCGGCAAGCGCCGTGAGGGTGTCTTTGGCGCTATCTACTGGTGGATGGTTAAGCTCGGATTTGCCTTTGCCGGGGCGTTGAGTGGTCTCATTTTGACCTTGGTGAATTACCAAAGTGGTGCAGAAGTGCAGCCCGAGGGCGCTGTGACTGGTCTTCGTTTAGTATTCTCGGGTCTCCCAATTATCTGTACGCTTATTGCTATTGCGGTGATGTGGAACTACAAGGTAGATGAGAATTACGCCAAGGAAGTTCGTGCACAATTAGATGCTCGAAAGGCCGCTGAAGCTTAACAATTATTCACACCAACCAATATGTCTTTTAGAGGAGATAAATTCATGTCACTTGCAGGAGGACCATCTCTTGCAATGTCAACATCAGAGCTTCAGGCAGAAGCTAAAAAGTTGCTCGACGCCGGTATTCACGGTATTTGTTTTAGTGCCTATGACGAGGGTCAGGCACCTGGTGATCAACTGACAGAAGCACAGATTCGTCGCAAGCTAGAGATCTTGAAGCCGCACGTAGGATGGGTTAGAACGTTTTCTTGTACAGAAGGGAATGAGATTATTGCTCGAGTAGCTACCGAACTAGGTATTAAAACTTTGGTAGGCGCGTGGCTCGGCGATGATTTAGCAAAAAACGAAGAAGAGATTAAAGGTCTGATTGCACTTTGTGGCGAAGGTGTTGTTGATGTTGCTGCTGTAGGAAATGAAGTATTGTATAGAGAGGATCTAGAATCGGCCCAATTGCTTGAGTATATCAAACGTGTAAAGGCACAGGTAAATGGTGTGCCCGTTGGGTATGTGGATGCGTATTATGAGTTTACTGATTATCCTGCTATTGCCGATGCGTGTGATGTTATTTTGGCCAATTGTTATCCGTATTGGGAAGGTTGTTCGCTAGAGTACTCGCTCATGTATATGAAGCAGATGTATCAAGAAGCAAAGGATGCAGGACGTGGTCAAAAGCGTGTAATCATCACCGAAACGGGCTGGCCTTCGAGCGGTCAAAGTATCGGTGGTGCTCATGCGTCGTTCAACAATAGCCTCAAGTATTTTATTAATTCTATTCGATGGTCGAACGAAAGTGGCATCGAAATGTTCTATTTTTCATCGTTTGATGAAAGTTGGAAAGTTGAAAAAGAAGGTGATGTTGGAGCTGCATGGGGACTTTGGGATAAAAATGAGAAGCTTAAGTTTTAGTCTTTTAGCGGCGATAGTCGTTTTTAGTTCTTGCGGAAAACAAATCGAGGAACCGAAAGACCATAAGGTTTATGTAATCAGCAGAACCTCAGGACAGCCCCTGTCTAATGTGGAAATGCATTTGAATGGTCAGTTTCATTCTTATACGCCTTTAGACGGTACTGCTCAGGAAACAGATTTGCTTAGAACCGATTCTCTCTACCCGGTAGATCCAGAATTCCAGTATACTTTAATTGCAGAAGTGGAGAATGCCACTTCGCTAAGCACTACGTATTGGGCAACTAAAGTCGCTACGCAAGAAGATAGTCTAGCGATAGCCTATTTAAAAGACCTACAGAATACCGTGGGACTGCTGCCTACCGTGCCTTATGGGAATCTTGTAAGCACTTACGATCAGGCTTTGGCAGCCATTGCATTTATCCTGGCCGGAGAAATGCAGAGCGCAGAGCGCATCTTTGACTATTTCGAATCTATTCGAGAGACGGAACTAGAGAGTGGTCCTGGCGGCTTCTACCAGTTTAGATCCCCGTTGGGAGTGCCTTCTGGAAGACGTTGGATGGGCGATAACGCTTGGTTGCTCATTGCACTGAAGAATTACCCACTATCGGACAAGTATACAGGGCTCATTGCGTCACTTGAGTTTTGGCTCATGAGCTTGAACGACGAGACGGATCATGGACTTTGGGGTGGTTATGAAGCGAACGGGGATACCATTCATAAGATTACCGAGGGGAATATTGATGCCTTTGCCGCGCTTGAAGGGTATGGCATTATCCATGAAAGTATTCTGACTCACCTTGAACAAGAGAAATGGGACGCTGCCGACGGTAATTTTATCGCTTGGCCAACAAACCCTCCATATAAGTTTGCTTTGGATTGTAATACTTGGGGCTATTGTGCATTCCCCAACTTTGACGATGCTGCGCGAGCCTCTGTTTCGCGTTACGAAGTATCCGTGACAAGTACGGAAACTGGTGAAGCTATTGATGGCTATTGTTTTGATGAAGATCAAGATGTGCTCTGGTTTGAAGGAACTGCCCAAGTAGCAGTTATGCATTGGGTAGCTGGAGATAGAGAGAAAGCGGAAGCAGTCCTTGACGAATTGAAAAAAGGATGGCTCACGGGCCCTGTTGGTGAAGGGTTGCCATATACCGCGAATCAAGGCACTACGTACGGATCAGGAAACCTTTGGGCAACTGCGAATACAGAACCGTGCGTGAGCTCTACAGCGTGGTATTTAATGGCCTCTTTTAGGCACAACGCCCTCTTCTTGGGTAGAAACAAGCCTGTACCTGCTTCGGACCAGTTCTGGGCAGAATAACTGACGCGGTTATAAAGAATATTCGCCGCATCTTTGCCTCATGGAACACAAAGCGGGTTTTGTTAATATCATAGGCAATCCAAACGTTGGAAAAAGCACGTTGATGAACGCCTTGGTGGGTGAGCGATTGAGCATCATTACACCAAAGGCTCAGACTACCCGTCACCGTATTTTTGGCATTCTTAATGAGCCAGAATACCAAATCGTTTTTTCAGATACTCCGGGCGTCATTCAACCTGCGTACAAGATGCAGGAGCACATGATGAAGTTTGTCTCAGATGCCTTTGAGGATGCGGATGTGTTTCTCTATTTGGTAGAACCAGGGGATAGAGCCTTAAAAGATCAGGGATTCTTTGAAAAGTTGCTTCGTACGAAAGTCCCAGTTCTGTTGATTATAAATAAGATAGATACCACCGACCAAGAGAAGCTTGAAGGGGAAGTAGACTATTGGGGCGAGGCCTTGCCAAATGCAGAAATCATTCCCATCTCAGCATTAAAAGAAGCCAACACAGCTTATCTGTTGGAACGTTTGATTTCGTTAATGCCTGTGAGTCCACCTTATTTTGAAAAGGACGCCTTGACCGACAAAACAGAGCGCTTCTTCGTAAGTGAGATTATTCGAGAGCAAATCCTCTTAAACTATAAAAAGGAGATTCCGTACTCTGTAGAGATTGATGTTGAGGACTTTAAGGAAACCGAAGATATTATTAGAATGCGCGCAGTCATTTATGTGGCGCGTGACTCCCAAAAGGGAATCATCATTGGACACCGCGGCACCATGCTTAAGAGGGTAGGGATAGGTGCAAGAAAACAACTCGAGAAGTTCTTTGCTAAGAAGGTGCATCTTGAGACCTTTGTAAAAGTTAAAAAGAACTGGCGCGACAGTGATTTACATCTAAAGCGCTTCGGTTATAAACAGTAGGTATGAGCAATATCGTTGCCATCGTGGGACGCCCAAATGTGGGTAAAAGCACGTTATTTAATAGATTAATCCAGCGCAGAGATGCAATTGTAGATTCTGTTGCAGGTGTTACTCGTGACCGCCACTACGGGAAAAGCGATTGGAACGGTAAAGAATTTTCAGTGATCGATACCGGTGGGTACATTGAAGGCTCAGAGGATGTTTTTGAAGGAGAGATTCGCCAGCAGGTAGAATTGGCCCTAGATGAAGCTTCCGTCATTCTTTTCGTGTTGGACCTACAAGCGGGTCTGACGGAATTTGATAAAATCATCGCTGATCTACTCCGTAAAACGGAGAAGCCTGTTGTGTATGCTGTGAACAAGGTGGACAACAGTATGCTTGAACTAGAGGCTACTGAATTTTACGGCCTTGGGATTGAAAAATACCATACCATCTCTGCTGTAAATGGAGGAGGAACAGGAGACTTGTTAGATGAACTCACTGAGCATATGGATGAAAATCCTGTGGACGATTTTGAGGACCTTCCAAAGATGGCCATTGTCGGTCGTCCAAATGCTGGAAAATCTTCCATTGTAAATGCGCTTTTTGACGAGGAACGTAACATTGTCACGGATATTGCTGGTACTACGCGAGATACGGTAAATACCCGCTTCAACAAGTTCGGGTTTGACTTTATGTTGCTCGACACTGCTGGACTGCGTAAGAAGGGGAAGGTGCATGAGAACTTAGAGTTCTACTCTAATATGCGTTCCATTAGGGCTATTGAACATGCGGATGTGTGTATGATGGTGGTAGATGCAACGCGTGGTTTTGAATCGCAAGATTTGAGCATTGTATCCTTGGTAGAGAAGAACAAGAAAGGCCTAGTTATCGTGGTGAATAAATGGGATTTGGTTGCAAAGGAAACCAACACCATGCGTGATGCCGAGGCCTATATTCGAAAGAAACTAGAGCCGTTTACAGATTTCCCAATCATCTTCACCAGCGCACTTACAAAGCAACGCGTATTGAAGGCCTTTGAAGAAGGAGTGAAGGTATACGAACGCCGCAAGCAACGTATCTCAACGTCGAAATTGAACGATACGATGTTAGAGATTATTCAGAACTATCCACCTCCAGCAGTTAAGGGGAAGTACGTGAAGATAAAATTCTGTACGCAGTTGCCTACGCGTACACCGCAGTTTGCATTCTTTGCGAACCTTCCGCAGTACATCAAGGAACCGTACAAGCGCTATCTAGAGAATAGAATGCGCAAGGAATTTGACTTCCACGGTGCGCCGATCGAAATCTTCTTTCGCAAAAAGTAATGCGGTTATTACTAGCATTGATGCTCTTGCCCTTTGCTGGTTTTGGTCAGCAGGAGCTTCCAGACCCCTTACAAGCGGGTTGGAAAGGCAAAAAAGTCTGTGAGGTGTTGGTTGAAAACGAGAGTGTTCGTACCCTTCGTTGCACCTTTCCTCCAGGAATCGGTCATGAAAAGCACTACCATCCTAAACACGTTGGCTATACCCTCAAGGGAGGGACTTTCCGTATCACAGACGCGAATGGAACTCGCGAAGTAAATATTCCAAAGGGCTACACCTTTTATAATGAACAGGTGCCTTGGCACGAGGTGCTCAACATCGGAAGCGACACGGCCGTTTTTCTTATTGTCGAGCCTAAAGATTAAAGCTCATAGCAAATAATGGCGGCTCCTTGACGAAGGATCAAAACGGGCATTCCTGTTGGGCTTAATCTTCCTGCCACTGCTGAGCTGCCGGTGAAGCTGCCGTAGTTTTCTCCTGTTTTAAGGTTGACCACTTGGACGGCAGATGCGCCCATAATGAGGCCAGTACCACCAGGGTAACACAATACGTCCTCTATACCTTCTATTTTGAATCTTTGAGTTCCGTTTTCACTGCGAACTTCGACCTCTTCTGTGCTCCAGACGACCTTACCGTAACTTTCAAAACTCAGTCCGCGTACTTCACCCATAGGATCGGTAGATGTAGCGCTCGAACCGTCCCAGCTTTGGCGCTGTAGTTCGCCTTGCGCTCCAACACGCTCTGCGTAAGGAATGACATCGTTTTTAATTGCCCAACGGGCGTTGGAGGCAGTAACACTAGCAGTTTTAATGCGCTCTTCACCACGTCTGTTTAAGATCAGCGGCTTGGTGGCCGTGGAAGTAACAATGTAGTCTTTGCCGTTCTTCTGGAACAGCTCGGGAGCGGTAACAAGTCTTTCGCTTGCAGCATCCGTTTTCCAACCTTCAATGCGTTTTCCTTCGCTCGAGTAGTTGTAAAGTTTAGCGCCGGCGGCTACAAGGAATCGGTAGTTTCTATTGCGGTCGTAATCAAGCACACTCACGCCAACATCTGTTGCCTCAGGGAGGGTTACGGGGTATTCTTCTACATCGCGTCCCAAGAGGTCAACACAGTGTAACTTGGTCGTCGTTGCGAAGAGCAATTGGAATTTGTTGTTTTTGAAAAGGTCCACTTGGTAAAGTTCTCCCGCTATAGGTTCGCCGAGCGATTTCTTCCAGCTTATCGTTCCATCGGCAGACATCCAATACAAGGTGTGGTTTTCGTCTTGTACGACAACATCGTTCTTTCCGGACCTGTGATTTTTAACGATCCAAGGACCTGCCGTAGCCGCACTTTCTAGCGCTGTGGACCACAAGTAGGTACTCGTTTCTAATTCTTCTCTTTCCACCTCTGTGCTTCTGGCATTGCCGAAGGTGAGGTCGTTTTTTACTTCAAGATTTCCGTGAATCACAAATTCCTTAGCGCCTTCTTTTTCAGGGAACTTCAAATATTTCGTGGCCGATTCCGACTGCGCCGTAAACGCTACGCTAAAGTGTCCTTTCTTGTCAATACCAGTGGCTAGTGCACGTAGTGATTTTACGTTTTCCCACGTAGCCTTGGCAGCCAACTCGTTCGCATAGACTTCTAGCGTTTGCTCTGAGGCGGCAACCAGTAACCAATCGTCATAGATGATCCATGAAGGTGTACCGAGGTTTTTATACCACCAGCCAAACAACGCACTAAAGAGGAAGCGATCCCCTTCCTTCAGTGTGCCACTAGGGTGACCTTGGAACAACGAATTCCCTGGGCTCAATTTTTTCAGCTGTTCACTAACCTCATCTGAATTCGTGAGCTTGGCAGCAATCACTTTTTCTTGACCGTAGCCCACATTAACAAAGCTGCCTTCAAACCAACTTGCGGCGGTTAGCGGCTCAATCTCGAGCGGCTCTAGAAGTGCTAATGCTTGTTTTAGTCGCTGCTTCTTGCCTCTATATCCATTGTATCCACGCAGCCATTCTACAGTATTGCCTACGTTCATCTTCACTGCATGAGATGCTGATGCAGCGATTATTTCACTTACTGAGGTATTAGAAGGTGAGGCGTCAAATGTGCTGAAAAAAGTATTTGTCGAATCGGGGTTGATGCTCACGGAAGTAAGTAATACACGGCCCTTGCCAAAATCGATATCTATTTCCGACCAGGCTGCGAGATGCTCGGTCCAACCCCAATCTTCACCCGAGAACCAAGTTCCCACTGAAGGAAGCTCTTCGTGCTGCACAAAAAGATTCAATGCATCTGAGCTGTTTGCGTTGTTCCATAGTTTCTCAAAGCCCGCATTGTCGATGATATTGTATCCGCTACCCATCTGATTCATCGCTGCTTGCAATAACATTTTGCTTGTGCTTATGGCTGCTGAAGACCCTGATTTGAGTGCGAAATAATTCGAATCCAACGCCATAACCACCCCGTCCGTATAGCCACTCATTCGACTGCTATCACCCACGGTCGTTGTCCATATCCAATCCATCTTGTCTGCGCCAGAACCACAAAGAGCACCGGTCCAGATTTCCTCACTCATGCTCATCAAATCTGCCACGGGAACTGCCGCCGCTGCCGGCAGCTGGGTGGAATCCGCGAACCTTGCCAATTCCTGTGCATCATTTACACGCAGTACCAATGCGCTATTCATTGGAATAAGGGCAGTAGAAGGATTGGATTCAGGCGCACTGGAACAGCTGGCCAAAATCAGCGTAAATAATAGGGAAATGAAGGATGTAGTGCGGTGTAACATGAACCAAGGCTTTGGTTCAAAGCTAACGACCTCTAGGGCGCTCCAAGTATGGGGGAGTGGGTTAGTTTTTCACAAATTGGCTATTCGTCGAACAAGTTGAGTTGTGCTGGTAGAAGCTGGAAACTCTTGCGGTGATGCGGCGTTGTACCAAACTCTCGAATCGCATCGCGGTGTTGCTTGGTAGGATAACCTGCATTTCGCTCCCACCCATATTCTGGATATTCTATGGCCAATTCCTTCATTCGATCGTCCCTGTAGGTCTTCGCCAACACTGAAGCGGCTGCAATATTCATGTAGGTAGCATCGCCCTTGACTTGGCAATGGTGCGGGATGTCCTGGTACGGTTTGAATTTATTGCCGTCCACAGCGATAAAATCGGGACGCTGTTTTAATTGATCGATACTGCGGTGCATCCCGAGAATGCTCGCATTCAATATGTTGATTTCATCGATCTCTTCAGGACTCACGTGTGCCACTGCCCAAGCAATAGCTTCCTTTTCAAGAATGGGGCGTAGCATGTACCGCTGCTTTTCGGTCAATTGCTTTGAATCATTCAGCACGGGATGGTGGAAGTCCTTCGGTAGAATAACGGCAGCAGCGGTTACTGGTCCACTCAAGCATCCGCGCCCAGCCTCGTCTGTACCCGCCTCAAACGACGCATCTAAATGGTGTTGCAATTTCATCCCTTCAACGCATCAATCCATGGCTTGGCGCTCGAGGCCCAATCAAAATCTTTTCCACGCTCCAGCGCCAATGCACTCCAATGCGCACGCTCTTGTGTCATACGCTCCAAAGCAGCTGTCCAAGCATCGACATCGTAGGTCGGCACCAATAAACCTTTATCTGCAACTACTTCCGTTATAGCACTATTATCCGACGCAATAACAGGCGTGCCGCACTGCATAGCTTCCACCAACGGAATGCCAAACCCTTCCATTGCACTCGGCATACAATAGGCAATGGCGCCGCGGTACAATTCCTCTAGCTCACCATCGTTTAAGCGGCCCATCCATGTAACGCGATCCGGATGTTTCAAACCACTCACTACACTTTTTAATTCAGGGTCGCTAAAATGTGGTTCGCCTGCCACTCGAAGGTTGATTGAATCTTCCTTGTTAGTAGAACACCATTTGTCAAAAGCAAAAAGCAGCGTTTTCAAATTTTTACGCGGAGTCAATGCCCCGACAGCACAGAAATATGATCCTTTATTATCGGAAGTACCGGGTGAAAATTTGCGTTGCGGGGCATTGTAAGTCACTGAAATTTTTTCTTTCGGTAATCCGTAGGTGGCTTTCAAATCATCCTTGCTCCAATGGCTCACCGTAAAGACCTTATCGGCCAATTCAGCGCCTCTCTTGATGTTCTTTCGGTAATATTTTGCCACCGGTGCTGGGACCCACTGCGGATGGTGCTCAAAGTTCAGGTCGTGAATGGTGATCCACTGTCTGATGTTGGTCTTTGCGGGCAGTCCGTCGGGCGACCAGTACAGCTCTACCTTTAGCCGCTTCAACATTTGTGGAACGGCCCAATTGTTCCACATCGCCCAAAGCCATGGATGGCGGGCTGGAGGTGAAACCACGTGGTAGGAGAGGTTGGGGAAATCAAGGCCTAATTGGCCCGTATCGACCTGACGATCCAAAAGTAAATGAAACTCGTGCTGTGGAAAGGCCGGAATGATCTGCTCGAGCATCCGAAGTGTATAGACCCCAGTACCCTCTAATTTTCCGGGCAGTAACCAACGAGCGTTCACGGCGATTTTCATGTTTCAAATGTACAAAAGCCAACTCTTGCGCGTTAGTAAAGCGGTATATTCGCCGCCATAAGCGCTTAATTGGCACAAAACCATGCGAAATAGGATCAACCAATTCATGCAAAACCCCATCGGAGCAACCCTTGCCAAGGGCGGTGCCGTTGTGCTCCTCTTTAAAGTCATTGGAGCATTGGGCGGTTATGTCCTTCTTTTCAGCTTATCGAGTGTCGGAGGCGAGCTCTCCGTAGGTATTTATGAGGTGGCCTTCACCGTTGTACTAATCGGCTCCACCGTGAGTCGTTGGGGTCTAGATACCGTCTTGGTCCGTGAAATGGCCCGAGATAGGGAGGCAAACCTGGCCAGTCGAGCCCTCTACCTCGCGGTACTTTCACGCGTCTTCTTGCTCTCCATCTGTTGTAGTATTGCTGTTTTTTTCGGGGCCCAATTCTTAACCGACCTCTTTTTCCAAAACACCCCCACCAAGGTCATTGCAACCGCCGCCTTTGCCATCATTCCGTTCACTCTCATGCTCCTCAATGCTGAGGTGTTCCGCGCCATGGGCAAGAGCCTTCTTTTTTCACTGAACCAGCACGGGACAGTCTACGTCTTCGTCGGCGCGCTGATAGCGTTCATCCCTTTTCCCGAAGCGTACACAGCGGCCGCCGCTGCACAAACCTCATTGTTCTTACTCTTGGGCATCTCAGGGCTGTTCTTCTTGTGGACCACGGTGTACATCTTGAACCTGACCAAAGGGCAGCAAGCCGAAACTTCCGGTTGGAAGGGACAGCTCTACAGCTTGGGAACGCCCATGCTCATTTCTTCTTCCCTCTTTTTGGTCATCAGTTGGTCTGATACACTCATGCTGGGGTATTATCTGCCAGAAGATAGTGTGGGTATGTACCGTATTGTCTTCAAGATTGCCACACTCATCACCTTTGCTCAGTTCGCCTTAAACACAGTAGTAGCACCAATGGTCAGTGCCATGAGTACGCAGCGGGAGCGTTTGCATGAATTGGCGCACAAGGTGGCACAGTTGAACCTTATTACTGCGGGTCCAATTTTCCTTGGCATCCTCATTCTCGGCCCATTCCTCATTCAGCTCTTTGGGGTGGAAGAGGCCAGCACAGCTTACCCATGGCTTGTACTTCTCGCAGTGGGGCAACTCACTAACGCCTTTGCAGGGCCTGTGTTGAACATTCTCAACATGACGGGGTACGAGAAAAGTGCGCGCAACACCATGCTTATTATCGCGGTGCTCAACATCGTTTTTAACCTTGTGCTCATACCGCTTTACGGCCCCCTCGGCGCGGCAGTGGCGACTACGGCGACCATGATGGGTTGGAACATTTGGGCGGCCTACCTCGTCTACAAATACCACGGGGTCATCGCGGTTCCGTTTTTGACTAAAATTCGCCGCCATGACTAAGACCAACCTTTTTCTCATTGGTGCGGCAAAGGCAGGAACCACCGCGTTAGCAGAGATGCTGGGAAATCATTCAGAAATCAGTCCTCTGGCGATCAAAGAACCGGGTCATTTTTGCGACGATATCTATGCAGAAGGCTTCTCTGCGAGTTACCAAAAAATGCTCCGTTGGGATGAAGCGCAATATTTTAAGGCAGATGCATTGGACCAGCGCCACATGGCCTTTGTCCAAGGACGTGAAAACTATGACCGTTTGGTCGCAGAGGCCGAGGAAGCATCCTATATTCTCGACGCTTCAACAGCTTATCTTCCTTCATTGAGTGCAGCAGAAAATATTGCTAGTTACAACTCGGAAGCAAAAATCATTGTGAGTCTTCGGAACCCAACGACCAGAGCCTACAGTCATTACAACATGGCGAGAAAATACGGAAAGGAACAGCGTTCGTTTTTGGATGCTATTCAGTCGGAAGGCGCATTGGAAAGGGCACGATGGGGCTGGGACGAATGTTATTTGGAATTGGGTGATTACGCGCCGCAATTAGAGCGCTGGCTCAAACACTTTTCAAAAGATAATATTCATGTGGTTTGGCAAGATGAATTGTTGGCAGAGCCAGCAGCGACCCTTCAAGGCATATCGAAGTTTCTAGGCTTGACAGAGGAATTGAAACCTTTGGCCGAAGAGAAACACGGTGCTGAGGTTCCCAAGAACAAGGTAGTAGGGAAGGTACTGGGTGGAATTGGCTCCGCAGTAGCTGCCATTTTACCGGAAAAAATCAAAGCAGGCGTAAAAAATATCGTTTTAGCCAAGCCTGAAGGCATGGAAGAGGCGGCTCGCTCGTTTTTACTTCGTTATTTTGCACCGTCCATTGAAGCATTAGAAAAACTTCTTGAAAAGGATTTAACACACTGGAAATAAATATAATATGGAATACAGCAGCTCAAATTTGATCTCGTTTGTCTACAAGAATTGGAAGCCATTGGTGGTCATTCCATTCCTGTCCATGGTGGTCGCTGTGGTTTTCAGCGGACCTACCTTCATTAAGCCGCTTTTCGAATCTCAGGTAATTCTCTTCCCATCTACCACGAATTCTGTTTCGAAGGCCCTCCTTCCGCAGACCAACGGGTATGGTGATGAGGATATCTTCGAATACGGCGATGAGCAACAAGCCGAACAGCTTTTGCAAATCCTGAGTTCTGGTGAAATTCGCGACAGTGTCATTGCCAAATTTGATTTGATGAATCACTATGACATCGATACGGCTTCTGATTATCCACGTACGAAGCTTTTCAAAGAGTACGAAAACAAAATTGAGTTCAACCGTACCCAATTCATGTCTGTAGAGATTAATGTACTTGATACCGATCCGCAGATAGCAGCCGATATTGCCAATTACATCTACAAGCTCGTGGATAAGGTGAAGCGTCGTGTCGCAAAGAACCGTGCTCAGATGGGACTTCAGATTGTAGAAAACGAATACCGTAGTCTACAAGGTGAGATCCAGACTATGGAAGATAAGATCACTGAACTTCGTTTTAAAGGGGTGCACGATTACGAAAGCCAGAGTGCGGTCTTTAATGAGCAGTACGCTATTGCATTGGCAGCCGGGGCTTCTCAATCGCGCATCAAGCAGCTTGAGCGTCGCCTTGATACCTTGGCGAAATACGGTGGTAAATATGTCGCTATTCGCGATGAGCTTCAATTGCTCAAAGAGGAGGAGGTAAAGCTAAAGACGAAATTTGATCAGGCCAAGGTGGATGTGAATCAAAACCTTCCGGCTACCTTTAAAGTAGATGAAGCACGTCCTGCTGAACGCAAGACGTATCCGAAGCGTAGCATACTCATCCTTGCTGTAGGATTCGCTGTCTTTATCCTCGTGGTATTTACCCTTCTTGTTCGCGGTACATTCTTGGAACTTCGCGCTAAAGCGTAGTGACTTCGGGCAAGCAAATAAGCGCTAAGGGCATTGCCATCATCGCACTGCTCGTCTTGCCGTTCATTGGTTTGATTGTGGCCAAAGAGTGGTGGGTACTTTTGCTCTTGCCCGCCGGTTTGCTCGTGGTATGGCTGACCCTGTACCGATTAGATTGGGCCATGTGGTTCGTGGTCTTGTCCACACCGCTTTCTGTGAACCTTACTGACCTTACTGGAGGTGCTGGTCTTTCCCTACCCACAGAGCCCATGCTTGTTTTAATCACAGGCTTAGTCATCGTCAAAATGCTCTTCATGGGCGAATATGATATTCGACTGATTAAACATCCGATCTCCATAGCCATTTATATCTATCTGGCTTGGATGCTGTTGACGGTCATCACGTCCCAACTCCCTCTAGTTTCATTAAAGCAATGGATTACCCGTGTGTGGTTCATCGTGCCCTATTATTTCCTATTAGGTCATTTATTCCTGCGCGATCCTAAAAACGCGGTCCGATTCCTTTGGCTCTTCCTTGTTCCGCTCATTATTGCCTGCACGTATACGATGGTCATCCACAGTCAATACGGCTTTACCAAAAAGACTTCTACTTGGGTGATGTTCCCGCTGTTCAAAGAGCACACCTCCTACGGTGCTGTGTTGGCCTTGTTCTACCCCGCTGCACTATACCTCACGTTCCGTAAATCCTCTTGGGGGTTCAATGCTATCGCCGCTGTACTACTCATCATATTGACAGCAGCTACGGTGCTCTCTTACACCCGTGCAGCATGGCTTTCCCTAGTGGGCGCCGGTGCGGTTTATTTGGTCTATGCCTTCCGGATGTCTAAGACGGTAGTCTGGTCGCTGGCAGGTTTAGTGCTTTTGATTGCCGGTTTGAATTTTTCCTACATCAGTTCGAAGTTCGAACGCAACACTCAGGATTCTTCGGATGATTTGAACGAACATGTGGCTTCGGTAACAAACGTGAGCACAGATGCCTCGAACCTTGAGCGCATCAATCGATGGAATTGTGCCATAAGGATGTATGCAGAACGTCCATTCTTAGGCCACGGTCCTGGAACCTACATGTTCCTTTACGCGCCCTATCAAAAACCCTCAGAGAAAACCATCATCTCCACCAACGGCGGAAACAGGGGCAATGCGCACAGCGAATACCTAGGTCCTTTAGCGGAATCCGGCACTTTTGGCCTGCTCACTTTTTTAGGAATCATCATCACGGTAATTGTGGTTAGTGTCAATTCATACCAACGGTTAGATAATGACCGGTTAAAAGGACTGCTGCGCGTGGCCTTTTTAGGACTGATCACTTACTATTTACACGGATTCCTAAACAACTTCTTGGATATGGATAAGGCGAGTGCTCCGTTCTGGGGTTTTACGGCAATGATCAGCTGCTTATCTCTTGTAACGCGCCGGTCAGAAGGTGCTAAAGAGGCCTAGAGAGAAGAATGAGCGTGCACAAATCGTACCCTGAGACGCGCTGAATTCTTCCAATGAAAAGTACTCCTTACATCAAAGACACCGGTAAACCATTGTTAAATAGACACTTGACTTCTTTTAAAATGCACTTTACGTCTAGGTAACATTTCTTTGAAAACACTTGTTTTTGTCTGTGGGAAAGTGCAATTTTAACGCTACTTAACATTAGTTTAACAAAAACAGGTACAATGAAAAACAAGTTTTTACTCGTTTGGTCCTTTCTGATTGCTTTTAGCGCTACTGCGTTTGCACAGAATGAACCAGAGAAAGGCGACGTGCCAGCAGTTCCAGATGTTTTCGAACAATTGGAAGAGGTAGTAGTAACTGCCGGTGGTATTGCTCGTGAAAAAAAGGCCCTAGGTTTCGGCGTAGAGGAAGTAAAAGGTGCTTCTATCAAGGAATCAGGTGAATCAAACATCGTTAGTGGTATCTCTGCTAAGGTGAGTGGTGTTCAAGTAACCAACTCATCGGGTGCTGCTGGTGCTGCTTCGTACATCAAGATTCGTGGTAACGCAACGTTTACTGCGAACGACAACCAGCCTTTGATGGTTGTTGATGGTGTGCCAATTGACAACTCTCAAATCGCAACTTCAGATTTGCGTGCGGGTGTTGCAAACTCAAACCGTGCAATTGATATCAACCCAGACGACATCGAGACTATCTCGGTACTAAAGGGTGGTGCAGCTGCAGCACTTTACGGTACTCGTGGTGCGAACGGTGTAATTCTTATTACTACTAAGAAGGGTTCTTACGGAGAAGATTTCTCTGTAAACGTAAGCTCTTCAATGGAGATTTCTCAGGTAAACAAAATGCCTGAGGTACAGAACAAGTATTCGCAAGGTTACTTCGGTACATATGGTGGTGGTACTTCAAACCCATTCTCATGGGGTCCAGCTCTAGCCGACTTAGGTTACGATGCTGACGGTAACATTACTCAGGATGCTACTGGTGGTGTAACACCTTACGATCACTCTTCGTTCTTCCAAAACGGTAGAAGATTGAACAACTCGTTGACTCTTTCAGGTGGTGGTAAAGCAAGTTCTTACTACTTGTCTATCGCAAACTTGCAAGATGACGGTATCGTTCCATTGAACACTTTCGATCGTACAACTATTCGTTTGACAGGTTCAGGTCAGATTTCAACTAACTTGAAAGCGACTGCTTCTTTGGCTTACACTAACTCAGGTGGTTACCGTGTTCAACAGGGTTCTAACACATCTGGTTTGATGCTAGGTTTGTTGCGTACACCTCCAACATTTGATAACTCAAACGGTGTAACAGATCCAACAGATCCTGCTGCATTTATGAACGCAGATGGTTCTCAGAGAAACTACCGCGCTGGTGGTGGTTACGATAACCCATACTGGACGATTAACATGAACCCATTTACGGATCAGGTAAACCGTCTGTTTGGTTACACTAAATTCGACTGGTCACCAGTTGAAGGTCTATTGGTAAGCTACCGTTACGGTGTTGATCAGTACTCTGATGCTCGTAAGCAGATCATCTCTATTAACTCTCGTACGTTCCCAGGCGGTTCTATTTCTGACGAAATCTACACTGTTAAGGAGCAAAACCACGATCTTACTGCTCGTTACAGCATGGACTTAGGTCCTATCGGTGCAAACTTCTTCGGAGGTTTCAACGCTAACCAGCGTGATCGTAAGTACGTTAGCGGTTACGGTTCTGGTTTGACATTGCCGAACTTCTACAACATGAGCAACGCTCAAAGCCAGTTCGCATACGAAGGGACAACAGGTCGTCGTTTGTGGGGTGTTTACGGTGAAGCGCAGTTTGACTACGCTGACTGGGCATACTTGACATTGACTGCACGTCGTGACCAAGCGTCTACGTTCGGTAACGTTGCAACGCCAATCGTTTATCCATCGGCTTCTTTGTCGTTGATTTTGACTGAGGCCTTGAACATTGAAAGCGACGTATTGAACTACGCTAAATTGCGTATGTCTTCTGCTAAAGTAGGTTCTGAGCCTTCTTTCGCTTCTAACGCAACTTACTTTAACCAAGCAGGTGTTGGTTCAGGTTGGATCAACGGTATTAGTTTCCCATACTTGGGCGCTACAGGTTTTACGCAGAGCAACACTTTGGGTAACCCAGACCTACGTCCTGAGTTTACTGTAACTAACGAGATTGGTGCTGAATTCCGCTTGTTCCAGAACAAGATTAGCGCTGACGTAACGTTGTACGAGCAGCGTTCAGAAGATTTGATCGTAGCCGTACCAGTTGCAGGTTCTTCAGGTTTTACAAGCACGTTTATGAATGCAGGTACTATGACAAACACTGGTGTTGAACTTCAGTTGAACGCTAGCTTAGTAGATACTAAAGACTTCACATTCGATGCAGGTATGACATTTACTCGTAACCGTAACGTAGTTGAGAAATTGGCTGACGGTGTAGACGTAATTGGTCTTCCATGGGGATTCTTCGGTGCTAACCAACGTCTAGTTGTTGGTGAAGCATACGGTACGCTTTACGGTGATGACTGGGCTCGTGACGAGGCTGGTAACGCATTAGTTGATGCAAACGGATACCCAATCTACTCTTCAACTGAAGTTGTAGTAGGTAACCCTAACCCAGATTACTTGATGGGTATCACATCAAACGCTACGTACAAGAACTGGAGCTTTAACATGCTTTGGGACATCCGTCAAGGTGGTGACATCTGGAACGGTACTCGTGGTGCATTGTACTACTTCGGTACTCACATTGATACTGACGTTCACCCAAGCGGTGCAGGTCGTGGTGAGACGTTTGTTTGGGAAGATGTTGTAATGGGTAACAGTGGTGTTTACGCTCCTGGTACTGTTGATGCTGACGGTAACGATATTAGCGGTCAGCCTAACTCAACTCCTATTTTGAACGATATCGATTCTTACGCTCTAGGTCCACTATCAGGATTTACAGGTGCTTCTCGTCCATTCATTGAGGACGGTAGCTGGGTGCGTCTAAGAAACATCGGTGTGAGCTACAAGTTCGACGCTGATGCCATTAGCGCAACGAAACTTAAAGGTTTGACTGTAGGTGTAAGCGGACGTAATATCTTCTTGAGAACTCCTTACCGTGGTGTAGATCCAGAAACTAACCTTTCAGGTGCTACAAACAGCCAGGGTGCGGATTACTTCAACATGCCTAACACTATGGGTGTAATCTTCAGCTTGAAGGCTAACCTTTAAAAAATAAAGCATTATGAAAATTAAATCATTAGCAATTTTAGCGGTAGCCGCAGTTGGGTTTACTGCTTGTTCAGATGCATGGTTGGATGAGTACAAGCTCGATCAAAACCGTCCTTCTGACGTAAGTATGGAGGTTCTTCTTCCTTCTGCTCAGGCCTCTTACGGTATGACGCAGGGTGATGTATTGCCTCGCTTGACTAGCATTTTTATGCAGCAAATGACTGGTACGGATCGTCAATCTTTGGCGCACAACCGTTACGCACAGATTGGTGAAGGTGATTTCAACACTCCTTGGAATAACTCTTACGCTGGTGGTCTTTACGATCTTAAATTGATCATGGACAAAGCAGCGGAAGCAAATGCTCCAGCATACGAAGGTGTTGCTCAAATCATGACGGCAATGTACTTGGGAGTTCTAACGGATCACTTCGGTGATATTCCTTACTCTGATGCATTGCAAGGTGCTGATAAATTGAAAGCTGAATACGATAGCCAACAAGATATCTACGCTACAATCTTCTCTTTATTGGCTGACGGTAAAGCGAACTTGTTGGAGCCTTCTGATGTAATGCCAGGTGGCGACGATTTGATCCACGGTGGTGATTTGGCAGCTTGGGCTGCTACTGCTGACGGTCTACGTGCTCGTTACTTGAATCACTTGAGCAAAACTTCTCAGTACAATGCTGCTGATGTAGTATCTGCTTGTGATGACGCAATCAACGGTGGTGTATACTGTACAATCGGCTTCGAAGCTGCATTGAACCAGAATCCTTGGTACCAGTTTACTGTTATTGATCGTGCTGGTTACATCAGCCAATTCGGTACTATGTACGATATGATGGAGGCATCTTCTGATCCACGTCTAACGTTATACCGTTCTGCAGATAGCTTGACTATGCCAGTATTGGGTGGTGCTACTTCACCACTACCAATCGTAACTCCATTCGAGATTATGTTTGTTAAGGCTGAAGCTCAGTTGGCAGGCGGTGACGCTACTAGCGCACGTGCTACACTAGAATCGGCTATCGAATCAAACATGACTTGGTTGGGTGTTGATGCAGCGGATATCGCAACGTACGTTGGTGCATTATCAACTACTACTGACCTAGAGTTGATCATGAACGAGAAGTATGTAGCTATGTTCTCAACTGGTGAGTCTTGGACTGACTGGAGAAGAACTGGTTTCCCTGCACTAAGTGCTCCTGACGGTGCAAACCTTAGTGGTATGCCACGTAGAATGCCTTACCCAGAAGGTGAGTACTTGTACAACGCAGATAACGTTCCATTCCCAATTACATCTTCACCAGATGTTAAGTTTGGAGTAGACGCTTCAACACGTCTATGGTGGGATATGTAATCACTTAGATTATTGATAAAGGCCGCCGCTCCCGATGGGAGCGGCGGTTTTTTTTGCCCTAAATTTGGCTTGATGGATAAGGCTATAGATCACTTGCAAAAAACCATAGGTGAACGCGCTATTCTCAAGGAAGAATTGGACGCGCTACTCCATACTCAAGAGGGTATTGAAAGGCATTGGTTTGAGTATGATGAAAGTGAGCAGGTGTATTATTTGACGCCAGAAATATTGGCCTATGAAGCCAAGCCTAAGGAAGACTTTGAAGCTCTAGGATTGGGAGAACTAGAAGAACGAATAGTAGATGTCTTAGAACAGGGTAAAAGCTTGAAATGGGGCAAACTAGCCCTAGCCATGTGGCTGTTCTTCCTGTTCATTGTGGTGTATACCATCGTAGAAACTATTGCATAAAAAAACCACCCCGCAAAGAGGTGGTTTTCGATTTATTGTGTGCGTGATGCTTACTTTGCGCGTTCCTTGTAAGAACCGTCTGCGGTGTTGATCACAATCTCTTCGTCTGTTTTGATAAACAAAGGCACCTGAACTTCAGCACCTCCCTCAACAGTCACAGTCTTCATAGCGTTTGTTGACGTGTTTCCTTTTACTGCAGGTTCAGCGTAAGTCACTTTCAAGTTTACGGTACGCGGCAGCTCTACCGCCATTGCTCTGTTCTCTGTAGCATGGAACAATACAAGACACATCATGCCGTCAACTAAGAAATCAGGCGCATTGATCAGCTCTTTAGCAAAGGTCAATTGCTCGTAGTTGTCTGTGTTCATGAAGTGATAGTCGGTACCGTCGTTGTACAAGAACTGGTACTGACGAGTCTCTACGTCGATTGTTTCAATCTTTGAACCCGCAGGGAAAGTATTGTCTAAAACACGACCAGTCTCAAGGTTTTTAATCTTCGTGCGCACAAATGCAGCGCCTTTTCCTGGTTTTACGTGTAAGAATTCAATGATTTGGAACGGCTGACCGTTGAAGTTGATGCACATTCCGTTTTTAATATCTGAAGTACTTGCCATAATCGAGTTGTTTGTTGCCCAAATATACTGCAAATGCAGAGGGCTATTTCATGGATTAATAATGCTTTTCAAGGAGTAGTTCACCGCTGCAGAAGTCATACTCGTGCGCGACATAGTTGCTGGCAACGATAATGGTCTTTTCTGTGGCCAATTCTTGAATCATTCTCCTATAGAGTTCAACACCCTCCTTATCTAAATTGCTTGTTGGTTCATCCAACAAGAGTACAGGCCTTGGGCTCGCGATTGCCAATAGCAGTCTTACGCGTTGCTTCATGCCGGAGCTGTAGGTCTTAATTCGCTTGTTTAAATGTGGTGAGAGCCCCGCTTCATTGATCCATCGGTCCAGATCTACACTTTGGGTAAAACCACACATTTTCCTGTGGAAAGCAATAGTCTCCTTGAGGCTGAACATAGGGTTTAGGGCCACATAAGGCGCTGCGATTGCACAAATGCTCCCTGCCTCCGCTGATGGGGTATTCTTCCCTTTAAAGTTGTACTGAGGCGGGTTTTCGGTGGCTTCCTGAGCGCCTGATAATATCTTAATTAACGTAGATTTTCCCGAGCCGTTTGAACCCAGAACGACTGTTTTGGAGCCTGTTTCAAAGGTGTGGGTTATTCCTTGTAAGATGTGCTGATTGCCAAAGGTCTTTTGAAGATTTCCAAGGGTAATCATAAGGCTACTTTCTAATTAACCCTCTGTCACTAGCATCGATGAATGCGATGATTTCTTTAGCCACTGTGCTTTGACCGTATTCCGCTTTCACTACTTCTAGAGCTTGGCTGATGTTCTTACCGCTTTGATAGAGGATGCGGTAGATATCTTGTATCTCTCTAATTGCGTCGTTGTGGAAATCGCGTCTGCGTAAACCAACACTATTCACTCCGGCATAGGTCAATGGATCACCCGCAGCTGTAATAAATGGAGGTACGTCTTTTCGAACCATTGCGCCTCCGCCAACCATAACGTGATTGCCAATCTTTACAAATTGGTGCACGGCGCTCAATCCGGATATAATCGCCCAATCGCCCACTTCAACATGACCTGCAAGGGCAACAGAGTTTACTAGGATAACACGATTTCCGATAATACAATCGTGTGCAATGTGTACATAGGCCATGATTAAACAGTCCTCGCCAAGAGTGGTTCTACCGTATGCTTTGGTGCCACGGTTGATGGTTACACATTCTCTGATGGTGGTTCGATCACCAATTTCAACGGTGGTTTCTTCACCTTCGAATTTTAGATCTTGGGGTACAGCTGAAATGACTGATCCTGGAAAGATGCGGCAGTTGGCTCCAATGCGAGCTCCATCCATGATGGTGACATTGGGTCCAACCCAAGTACCTTCTCCAATCTCAACATCTGCCGCTATGGAGGTAAAGGGACCAATCTCTACTTGGTCGCCAATTTTTGCGGATGGATGTACGTCGGAGAGTTTATGAATCATTATTTGGTAATCTGCGCCATCAACTCGGCCTCACTTACCAGTGTTTCGCCTACAAACGCTCGACCGAGCATGTGAACGATTCCTCTGCGTATTGGAGTAATAAGTTTGAGGTCAAAAATCAATGTATCGCCTGGAACGACCTTCTTTTTAAACTTCACATTATCAATCTTCATGAAGAATGTGAGGTAATTCTCAGGATCTGGTACTGAGCTAAGTGCAAGAATCCCACCACATTGTGCCATTGCCTCAACTTGCAGTACACCCGGCATAACGGGTGAGCCTGGGAAATGACCAACGAAGAACGGTTCATTCATAGTGACCGACTTAACACCAACTACACGGTCTTCTGTCAGTTCCATAATCTTATCAACCAAAAGGAACGGTGAACGGTGTGGGATCAACGCCATAATATCCTCTACCGCTTTAACCGGAGGGGTATTTGCGTCATATTTTGGTGGTCTTGGTTTACTCTCCTCCTTGCGGATTTTCGCAGCTAGAGCTTTTGTGAACTCTGCATTTACGCCGTGTCCAGGTTTCGTTGCTATTAAACGTGCCTTTAGCGGACGTCCCAAAAGGGCTATGTCTCCAATTACATCAAGCAATTTGTGTCTTGCTGCTTCGTTTGAAAAACGCAGTTCAATATTGTTAAGGGTACCTCTATTGGTCACCTGAACATCTTCTTTTTTAAAAGCCGCCTTGAGTTTGTCCAAGGTTGCTGGGGCAATTTCTTGGTCCACGTATACAATGGCATTGTTCAAATCGCCGCCTTTGATCAACCCTTGGTCGAGCAGGGGTTCAAGTTCTCTTAGGAAGCTGAACGTACGTGCGCTGGCAATTTCCTCACGGAAATTGGTCATGTGGTCGAGGTGCGCGTGTTGCGGCCCCAATACAGAGGTGCCGTAGTCAATAAGCGCACTAACCTCAAACGAATCGCTAGGTAGCGCCATAATTTCTGAACCGTCGTCGTCTTTGAAAGTGAACGGTTCTTCTAAAACGTAGTAGTTTTTCTCTTCGTTTTGTTCTTCCATGCCTGCCTCTGTGATGAGGTCAACCAATGGTGCTGCAGAACCGTCCAAAATTGGAATCTCACTTCCGTTTAGTTCTACGCGCAGGTTATCGACACCGAGGGCATAGAGAGAAGCCATAAGGTGCTCCACTGTTCCAACAGATGCATCACCTTTCTGTAAAATGGTTTGACGGTTAGTGCGATTGATGTGTTTAGCAAGGGCAGGGATTTCCGCGTTGTCTAGATCAGTACGTACAAACACAATGCCTGTGTTCGCATCACTCGGGACTAGATTGACTTTTACGGATTCACCGGTATGAAGGGCATTACCTTCAAAAGAAACAGTTTTTTTGAGTGTCTGTTGCAGCATATCTAAAGGCCTTGTTTTTTGAAGGCCGCGAATGATTTCAAAAAGTGTCTACGGTCAAGGGCTGGCGAGCCAAAGATAACCTTATTGTCCGGAACATCGTTCATTACACCGCTCTGGGCATAAATAGTCACATTATTGCCAATTTTAAGGTGTCCGATGATGCCGACTTGTCCGCCAAATTTACAATCGTCTCCGATGGATGTAGAGCCGGCAACCCCTGTCTGTGCTGCCATAACAGTGTTTTTGCCGATGGTAACCCCATGGGCGATCATACACTGATTATCTACCTTAGTGCCTTGCCCAATACGGGTATCACTAATGGCCCCTCTATCCACCGTAGTATTGGCTCCAATGAAAACATCGTCTTCTAAAACGACTTTTCCGAGCTGTGGTATAGCGTGATACACCCCTTTTTTATCGGGCGCAAATCCGAATCCTTGGGAACCAATCACCGCTCCTGCTTCGATTACTACGCGGTTGCCTAAACGGGCCGCGGAAAGAATTTTAGCCCCGGCACCTATGCGACAGTTATCACCAATGATGGCGCCAGAGGCGATAATAGCACCAGCTTCAATAATGCAATCATTGCCAATCACAGCATCGTCAGAGATAAGGGCCTGTGCTCTTTGGTCCTTCACGCCACCTATCTCGCGTTCTAGACCTATTAAATACATGGTGAAGGTCATGTAAGGATCGTCACATTCGACAAGCACCGCATTGGTTTCAATGACACTGCCTTTTTTGACCAATATGGCCGATGCGCTGGAAGTTTGAGCCTGTGCTGCATATTTTAGATTGGACAAGAAGCTAAGGTCACCGGCAGTGGCTTGCTCCAGTGTGGCCACGCCACCAAGCTCAAGCGATTGTTGACCGGCTGGACAAGGAATATTCAATCCTTCGCAGATGGATCCTAGAGTTTTTGGTGTGTGCTTCATAGTAGGTGTCTCAATTCTCTAGGGAAACAAATAAAATGCCGCTCTACAGGTTCGCTAAGCGCATTGATGGTCATTTGATCCGCGGCTGTACTGATGTCGCTGGTGTGACCGTCTTTATACAGCAGGTTAATGTGTCCCTTCTTGTTGTTGTATGCATGATTCTTCACCTTATCGACGATGAGCATGTAGCGCTCTTCTCCGTGGGTAAAACCGTACTGATTTCTAATTCCCTCTGCCATTCTTTCGGCCATTTCTTCTTCGAAGGGCGTCTCTTGAAGTCTAATTTTCAGCAGGTTTCTGTTGATGATTCGACTGCTGAGGTCGCTGAGGATGAGATCACTGTGGTTTGCCCAATCCTTGATGCCACTCATGACATCGAAATCATCGAGTTTAAGGAATTTTTTGAGGATAGCTGGATTTTCTTCAAAGTCATTCCAAGTGTAGTCTGCGTGCAGGAAATGCTTTAGGGCCTGGGTACCGGTTAGTTCCACGCCTTGGTTCGCGAGGTATTTGGCACGCTTTAGTATGTTGACTAGCATAAATTCGGCGCTGAGAACTGTTTTATGCATGTAGACTTGCCAATACATTAGGCGTCTTGCCACCAAGAATTTTTCAACGCTATAAATCCCCTTAGAATCGACCACGAGTTGATCGTCCTTTACATTGAGCATGGTTAGTAGACGTTCAGAGTTTACGCTGCCCTCTGTAACGCCCGAGTAAAAGGAGTCGCGGCGGAGGTAGTCCAATCGGTCCATGTCTAACTGCGATGAAATGAGCTGATGCAAGAAGGCCTTTGGATGGTTGTTCGTGAAGATATCAATAGCCAAGGTGAGCGCACCGTCAAACTCTTGGTTGAGCTCCTCCATGATTTTCAAGCTCAGTGCTTCGTGGCTTACTCCAGGGATCAAGGTGTGCTCAAGCGCATGTGAGAAAGGTCCGTGACCTACATCGTGTAATAGGATAGCAATGAGTACACCGCGTTCTTCTTCTGGTGTGATTTCATGTCCTTTTTGACGCAGGGTATAGATAGCACGGCCCATGAGGTGCATGGCGCCGATGGCATGGTGAAATCTTGTGTGGTACGCACCAGGGTAAACTACGTACGTAAGTCCCAATTGACTAATGCGACGCAGACGTTGAAAGTAGGGGTGGTCAATCAGCTCATAAATAAGCGGATCTTTGACAGTAATAAACCCGTAAATAGGGTCGTTAATGATTTTGTTCTTTGTGCTCAATGTCAATAGTTTTACCTGTAACGTAAAAATAGTACAGGTCTTGAGGCGAGCAGGGGTGTACACGCATTACTTTTAACAAGAATAAAACGACCAATTATGCCGAATATTTTATGGGTAGACGACGAAATTCACATGCTCAAAGGACATTTATTGTTCTTGGAGGGTAAAGGCTATTCGTTTGAGACCTGTAATAATGGAACTGATGCTCTAGAGGAGTTCGAACGCCAACCTTTTGACGCTGTATTCCTGGATGAGAATATGCCAGGTTTGACAGGGCTTGAGGTGCTTGAGCGTATGAAATCAATACGTCCTGAGGTGCCGGTGGTGATGATCACTAAAAGCGAGGAGGAGAGCATCATGGAGATGGCCATTGGTTCTAAGATTGCGGATTATTTGATCAAACCGGTCAACCCAAATCAAGTTTTGTTGTCTCTAAAAAAGATTCTGAAGGGCAAGGAATTGGTCACTCAGCAAGCCACGCGGGGGTATCAACAGGTTTTCGGAAAGCTTACCATGGACATGCAAAGCCTCCGTTCTTGGGAAGAATGGGCCAATTTTTATAAAGAGCTACTGCGTTGGGAACTTGAACTCGACCAAAGTTCTGAAGATGGCCTGAAGAGTGTTTTGGCCACTCAGAAGAACGAGGCGAATGAGCTTTTTGGTAGGTTTATTTCAAACAATTACGAAAGTTGGTTCTCTTCAAACGAACGACCAATGTTGTCTCACGAGGTGGTGGGCAATGTGGTTGCGCCACAGATTCGAAAAGGCGAAAAAGTCTTTTTTGTAGTAATT
>DJCX01000079.1 GCA_002430755.1 Flavobacteriales bacterium UBA5939
TCAAAACCGCTGGTAATGATGCCTTCAATCGGCGAAATCAACTGGGGAATGCCGAGTTCAGCACCTCCTTGATTTAAAGTAAAGGCATTTTCTTCTTCCACCCACTCGCGGAAAGCGCTGTCTTGCGCACTAGGGTCCGAAAGTACTATTTCGGCATTGTTTGAAGAAGTATCTGTTTCCAATTCCTGCAGTACCGTATCAATGACCTCGCCTTGCAGAATGCGCTGAACACCTTGAATGTAGCGTTCATTGCGATCAATTGCAGCCGTCAAACTGTCGGTTGTAAGGGCAAGCTCAATAGCTTCGCGGCGAAGTTTGGAAGAGGCATAGCCAGGAATCAGCTCTTTTAGAGGCGTAAAGGCAATGACCGTCGTGGTTAGCGCAATCGTGCTTACAATGGTCACGACAGAGAACACAAAGATGTTTAGGGGGCTTAATTTCAAGGTCAGGAGCTCCTCAAACGTGTCATCGTTTAGGATTACAAAGCGGAATTTGTTCCTCCACCGTTGTACTCTAGTCTCGTTTTTTGAATCTTTTGCCATTCTTCTGACAAATATCGCACTATGAATTTCTCTCGTGGTATGAAATAAAATAATTTTAGCGCGTTATTAGACCTATGCATCATTTTCGACCGATTCTTTTTTCATTAACCCTATTGTTCCTCGCTGCCTGTTCAACGACGCAGGACAAGTGGGTGAATCGGAAATACCATGAAACCACGGCACATTACAACGCCTACTTTAACGGCATGGAGGCCTATAACGAGGCAGTCGACGGTTTTGAGAAAACGGAAGAATTGGATTTTGAAAACGTTCTGCCCCTTTATTACTGGCCGGACGACAAGCAGGCAACCGCTCTTTTTGCCAAAATGGACCGGGCGCTTGAAAAGAGCGCCAAGGTGATCAAAGGCCACAGCATGGTTTTCTCAGGAAAACAGCGCAATCCTTATGTGGTTAAATCGTACCTGCTCATCGCACGAAGCAGATTTTATAAATACGAGTTCATACAAGCCCTGGAAGCCTCGGCATATATCGTCGATCAATTTAGCGGAATAGAGATGGCCGAAGAAGAGGTCTTTTGGGCGAAACTCTTGGCGGCGCAGACCCACATCAGAATGGGCAATGCCTTTGCCGCGGAAAGTTTGTTGGACGAAATCTACACGAAAAAACTGCCCAAGGACAGATTGCATGCGGCCCAGAAGGGATATGCTTTATACCACCTTGAGTCGGGCAACCTAGAAGATGCCCAGAACTGGGTAGCCGCGGCTTTCGAAACCGCTGGTAACAAAGAAGAACGCGTTCGACTTGCCTATATTAATGCACAGTTGTTAGCAAAACTCGGGATGGGATACGAAAGCGCACTGGCTTACGAGCAAGTATTAGATCTGCATCCAAACAACTATGACATTACGTTTTCAGCACAGATTAAGCGAGCGGAAAACTTCGACGTTTACATGGAAGACATTTCCATCATCGAAAAAGAGCTTCGTAAAATGCTCAAGGACGACAAGAACATTTCTTACCGCGACCAAATCTACTATGTGTGGGCGCTAAAAGAATTGGACCTCGATCATTATCCAGAAGGGGAGTCGCTCCTGCGCAGATCCATATCGTCATCGGTGAACAACCAAAAACAGAAGGGTAAGAGCTATTTAAAACTCGCAGGTGTTGAGTTTGATTTCAGAGAGTTTGTACCGGCGAAAGGCTATTACGACAGTGCGTTGGCTGTTCTGCCGCCGGGCTATCCAGGCACGGACACCTTGCAAGAGCGCGTTGAGGTTTTGGGCGAGCTTGTTCTTCATTACAACGAAGTAAAACTTCAAGACAGCTTGCAGGCCATGTACGGCATGAGCGAAACGGCGTTGCGAAAGAAGTTTGAAGACTACATCGAAGAGAAAAAGAGGCGTGAGGAAGAAGCGGCACGACAAGCAGAAATTGCAGCATTGAACGCGGCACAAAACGCAGCCTTGGCGGATGCGGGACCGGTTGCAGGACAGGGCTCAGGAAAGTGGTACTTCTATAACCCAACCGTCCGTGCTTCAGGGCTTGCGGCGTACAAAAGAACGTGGGGAGACCGCGTGCTTGAAGACCATTGGCGACAGAAAGACAAGCCTGTAGACGGTTTTGGCGATGTTGATCTTGCTGCCAGTAGTGACCAGGATTCTACGTCACAGAATGAAGAATTGCTCCCGACCAACGACAATAGCGTGGAATATTACATGGCCCGTGTATTAAAAGACGAAGCCGATTTGAAAGAAAGCCTTCGCAAGGAGGCCAACGCGTTGGCGGAACTAGGGTTTGTCTACAAGGACGGACTTGGAGACTTCGACGCAGCAGAAGATACCTGGGGAAGGTACCTCAAAGAGTTTACCGCTGCATCGCCAACAGCAAAAGTGTGGTACGGCAAGTACTTACTCGGCGGTTCTTTGGAGGACCAAGAAGGCCAGAACACAGCCAAAACAATACTTTTATCGGACTACTCAAGCAGCCCATATGCGGCATTGGTCCGCGGCGATAGACAAGGTCCCGAGGTTCCAGAGGAAGAACAGCGCGCGTACGACCAAGCCTTTTTAGCCTATACCTCTGGTTCATTTAAGGGTGCCAATTCAGCCATTGCTTCATTCAAGTCCCAATTTCCAGAAAGCCAGTTATTGCCGAAAATAGCCTTGCTCGAGGCCTATGTCTTTGGACTTAAAGAAAATGGCGTTGCCGTTGTTGAGCAGTTAAAAAAGGTGATCAAAGACTTTGGAGGCACCGACGAAGCGGCGCGTGCCACACAGATTTTAGCACTGCTTCAAGACGAAAACAAGGGCGACGAAAACTCAAAAGGCAGTGGAGATCTTCGTGTTCGAACAGTCAAGTTTGACGACCAACCAAACGCACCACATAAAATTGTCTTTGCCATTCCCGCACAGAATTCTGACATCAACAACTTGAGAAATGCCCTTGCGGACTTTAACAAAGAGAATTTTAAGTTCGATAATCTTCGCATTCAGAACATCTTCTACGACCAGAATACACAGTTAGTCATCATCAGCGGATTGCGCTCGAAAGCGAAGGCGGTTGTATGGCTAAATAGCTACGAATCACAGGGTTCGAAC
>DJCX01000115.1 GCA_002430755.1 Flavobacteriales bacterium UBA5939
GTCATTCGGAGCATTGCCTTGAACAAAGCCACCGGTGTAGCCACGTTGCACGTGGGTGGTGCTATTACCATTCTTAGCGATGCCGATGAAGAATATGGGGAGTGCTTGCTCAAGGCCGAAAGTGTTTTAATGGCCGCAAAATAAAAGGCCTATTTTCGCTTCATGGATCTTCCAGAATTACTTCCTGGTAAAAAAGCTGTCCTCGGTTTTAGCGGGGGAGTAGACTCTGTAGTGCTCAGTCAGCTGCTGGTTGAGCGCCATAACATTCGTCCGTATTTGCTGCACGTGAATTATGGACTCCGTGAAGAGGCCGATAGCGACGAGCAGTGGTGCCGCTGGTACGCCCAGGAGCACCGTTTCGAAATCATTGTTTTGAAGGCCAATCCTCAGGAGCGTAAGGGGGAGAATGTCCAGAATTGGGCCCGAAACATCCGCTATGATTTCTTTGAAAAGCAAGCAAAAGAACTAGGAGCAGCCTATATTTTCACCGCCCACCACGCCGACGATAGACGCGAAAGTTTCTTAATGAATGCACTTCGCGGTAGTGGTTTAACCAGTGTAAGCGGGATGAACAATACTCGATTTATCCGCCCCATGGCCAACATGGACAAGGCAGAGGTGCTGGCCTACGCCGAGGAGCGTGGCCTGAGCTGGGTGGAAGATGCCTCGAATGCAACCTTGAAATACAAGCGGAATCAAATTCGTCACCTACTCACCCCGGTACTTGACCGGGTCGAGCCACGATGGAAAGGTGGTCTTAAGAAAACCGTAGACAACCTCTACCGAGATGGAATGTTGCTGGGTGGCCTTTTGAAGGGATGGTCCGATCAGTTTGTCACTCTGCATAACGGAGAGCATTACATTACCATGGGGCCTTGGGCCGAGGAGTCTTACGCCCAAGTTTTATTGTGGCGCTTCTGCTTAAGCATCGACGCTGGACTTTCCTATGAGGAAGTAGGGCATGTGCTTAAAGGGGAGATCGGGCAGCGAACTGCGGGTCGAACACATCTTTTAATTAAGGACCGGGGCCAATTCATCGTTGGACCCAATGTCCCTGTTGATCGCAAGGTGTACACCATTACCACTTTGGAAGAGCTCGGTCATTTGCCTTTTGAATTACAATTCATTGCCACACCAAAGGCGGAGGTCGAATTTGGTCCGGATAAGGAGTGGATGACGACAAATGTGCCACTGCCACTGGTCATTCGAACGTGGAGGCCCGGCGATAAATTCGTGCCTTTGGGCATGAGCGGCACTAAGAAAATAGCCGACTTTTTAAATGATTTAAGACTACCAAGACACCACAAGGAACACGTTTACGTGGCTGCCCATGAAGGCAAAATTTTATGGGTTTTGGGGCACCGAATTGATGATTCGATGAAAGTTGCCGAAGGCGACGACATGGCCTATCTTGCAGTGATAAACCCGAAACTATGAAACGCATCCTTACCCTTTTTGCGGTAGTATTTGCAACGGTCCTGTTTGCGCAGCCTCAGCCGGTGAAATGGTCGACTTCGTACGAGGTTCAAGACCCCTATATAAAAGTCATTGTGCATGCAGATATCGAAGAAGGTTGGCATTTGTACAGCCAGAATCTCGAAGATGGTGGACCAATCCCAACGTCTTTTTATCTAGATACGTCAAGTGCTTTTGCACCTTTGGGTAGCTGGAGTGAAGGGGAGCCTCATGTGGAGTACGATCCAAATTTTGAAATGGATCTGGCCTTCTTCTCAGAATCGGCAGATTTCACCATTCTTCTAGAACCAAAAGAGACTGACTTCACCGTGAAGGGCGAGTTAGAATTTATGGTGTGTAACGACGAGATGTGTCTTCCACCAACCTATGTAGACTTTAAAACTGAGATAGTAGATGCGCCGCTTCCTTCCCCTTGGGACGGTTTGGGAACCACCTTTTGGCTCGGTTTCTTGGGCGGTTTCGCTGCCCTCATTATGCCTTGTATCTTCCCAATGATTCCATTGACGGTGAGCTTCTTTACCAAGCAGAGTAAAACGCGTGGCGAAGGGATTTTCAAGGCGGCTGTTTACGGTCTTAGTATCATCGTGATCTATGTAGGTCTTGGCCTTGCAGTGAGCCTCATATTTGGTGCAGATAGTTTGAACAAGATGGCCACAAACCCTTGGTTTAACTTAGCATTCTTTGCGCTCTTTGTAGTTTTTGCAGCAAGTTTCTTTGGCGCTTTTGAAATCACCTTGCCATCGAGCTGGGTGAATAAGGCAGACGATGCTTCGAACAAGGGCGGCTTCCTTGGAATCTTCTTCATGGGCTTCACCTTGAGTTTGGTGAGCTTCTCATGTACGGGACCTATTATCGGTTCATTGCTGGTAGAGGCCGCATCGAAAGGAAGCTTGCTAGGGCCTGCAATAGGTATGTTTGGTTTCGCACTGGCGCTAGCCATTCCATTTACACTATTTGCAGCCTTCCCAAGCTGGTTAAATTCATTGCCTTCTTCGGGCGGTTGGTTGAATACCGTCAAGGTGACCTTAGGTTTCTTAGAGTTGGCTTTTGCATTAAAGTTCTTATCTACGGCCGATTTGGTTTGGCAAGCACACATGCTCGAGCGCGAACTATTCATCGCTATTTGGGTAGCTATCGCCTTTATGACGGCTTTCTACCTCTTGGGTGCTTTCCGAATGCCACTTGACAGTCCGGTACAGACGATTTCCGTTTCTCGTATGGGATTTGCCATGGTATTCATGATTATGGCCTTCTACATGCTTCCAGGAATCTTTGGTGCTCCGGTAAAACTAATTGCTGGGTTCCCACCACCGGAACATTACGCTGAGAGTAAAAATGGCGCTTATGCTCAACCTATGATACAAGTGGTAGGCGAAGGAAGTGAGGCAACAGTCCATTCAGCCGCTACGGGTGAGCATTGTCCTAACGACCTACCATGTTTTAACGATTATGAAGCCGGTTTGGCTTACGCTAAGGAGGTAGGAAAACCAATCATGCTTGATTTCACCGGTTGGGGTTGTGTGAACTGCCGTAAGATGGAGGAAAACGTATGGAAAGACGAGCGCGTACACGAGCGCATTCGAGATAACGTGGTTCTAATCTCCTTGTACGTTGATGAGCGCACCAATCTTCCAAAAGATGAGCAGTATACTAGCGAGGTTACGGGTCGTAAAATCAAGAATATCGGAAACAAATGGAGTGAATTCCAGGAGGTGAATTTCCAAGAAGTAAGTCAGCCGCTTTATGTGATTTTAGGGCACGACGATTTAACGCCGCTGGTAGAGAAAAATGCCTACAACCTTGATGTAGATGCTTATATCGATTGGTTGGACCGCGGAGTCGCTGCGTTTAAATAAGACGACAACATTTAAATTGAGCCGGGGCAAGAACTTTTCTTATCCCGGCTTCGTTTTTTATACATGTTCTCAAAACTCAATCCATACGAAACCCGCTATCGTCTCCGCATGGACGAGCAGATTGTGGGCTACGCTAGAGAAATAGGTAGGACCCGCTATTATTCCAAAGATCAGTTTTGGTGGAACGGAGCAATCATTAAGCACAATCGTGTGGACGAATGCATCGGTATCAAGGATTTAGACAACAGACCGCTGTACGAACTGGATATTGTTGAATATGCACTCGAAGGTGCCCGCGACCGGATGGGTTGTATTCTTTGGGGACAGAAAGAAGATGTATTTATCATCAAAGATCTCAACGACCCGTCGCTTGAAATTCCTTTTAACGTGAATGACATGACGCTCTTTGCGGCTGAAGATTTAAGATTTCGAGCCTATTTGTTCTCCCAGCCAGATTTAATGCGCGAGTTGGGTGTTAGAGACGATTAAGGTCCTATTTTAGCGGTTCGAACAGCCAGTTAGAGAAACACATGGACACAAATTTTGTAGAAGAGCTACGTTGGAGAGGTATGTTGCACGACATCATGCCTGAAACTGAAGAACTATTGACCAGTGAAATGGTCTCTGGCTATATCGGTTTTGATCCAACAGCGGATTCCCTCGGTGTAGGGAACATGGTACAAATCATGACTCTAGTGCACTTTCAGCGCGCTGGTCACAAGCCTATCGCTCTGGTAGGTGGTGCCACAGGAATGGTGGGTGATCCATCAGGCAAGAGCGCTGAGCGTAACCTACTTGATTTAGAGACCCTTCAACACAATCTCGATTGCCAGAAAAAGCAGCTTGAAAAGTTCTTGGACTTTGATTGTGGCGCAAATAGCGCAGAAATCGTCAACAACTACGACTGGTTCAAAGAGTTCGACTTCTTAGGGTTTATCCGTGATGTAGGTAAACACATGAGTGTAAACTACATGATGGCCAAAGACAGCGTGAAAAAGCGCTTAGATACTGGAATGAGCTTTACGGAGTTCTCTTACCAATTGATCCAAGGGTACGATTTCTACCACCTATGGAAGAACAATGGTGTGAAGCTTCAAATGGGCGGCTCGGACCAATGGGGCAACATCACCACGGGTACAGAGCTTATTCGTCGTCTAGGTCGAGGTTCTGCCCATGCATTGACTACACCGCTAATTAAGAAAGCGGACGGAACGAAGTTTGGTAAAAGCGAGGGCGGTAATGTTTGGTTAGATCCAGCACGTACTTCGCCTTATGCATTCTACCAGTTTTGGCTGAACGCTTCGGATGCAGATGCTGAGAACTACATCAAGATTTTCTCTATTAAATCACGTGAAGAAATCGAAGTATTGATTGCTGAACATGCAGAGGCGCCGTTCAAGCGTTCTTTACAAAAAGCATTAGCAGAAGAGATTACGGTTCGTGTGCACAGCCAAGCAGATTTAGACAATGCACTAGCAGCCTCTCAGATCTTGTTTGGTAAGGCCACAGAGGACCAATTGCGTTCTTTAGACCGTGCTACCCTTGAGAGTGTTTTTGAGGGTGTGCCGCAGTTTGAATTGGCTGCATCAGATCTTGAAGGCGGTCTTGATATCGTCGAAGCACTCGCCGAGCATACAGCGGTGTTCCCTTCAAAGGGAGAGGCCCGCAAGATGGTGCAGGGCAATGGTGTTGCCATCAATAAAACGAAAGTGGGCGTTGATAAAGTCCTCACCAAAGACGATGTTGTCGCTGGTGGATTGATTATCGTTCAAAAAGGAAAGAAGAATTACTTCCTTGTGAAGGTGAGCTAAGGCTCTTTTAATTGAATAAAAAAAGGCGCCCCAAGGGGCGCCTTTTTTATGTTTAAAACGGTCTTTAAAGGACCACATAGTCAAAGACAATATCGTCGATGTCTTTCAAGAAGCGTTCGTTCGGACGTTGGAAGAAGTAGAACATGCCGTGGTCGCGCATCTCTGCGCCTTTAAGTTTGGCGTACTCAAATTCTTCGCCCTTGTTCACTAGGCAATAGGGTATACCGCTGCGGAATATTACCAATGCTTGGAAATCTGGTTGTGATGGATTCGCGCTTCGGTTCAAGTAGGCCCAACACTCGTACTCTCCGAAGTTTTTACCTTCCCAATCTTTGGATTTAAGTACTTCAACAAGGGCATCGCGAACCGCACCCCCACGTTTTCCTTCGAAGAAATTCTCTACAGTAATTGTTGGGAAGCTGCGTCGCTCGAGTTGACGACCGTTGATAGAACCACTAAGTACCACTTCGTGGTATTTACTCATACGACGAGCATTGCTTTCCCAAAGGCTGTCGATAGGGTATCCTTCCTCGCAAAAACCTAGGGTATCTTTTTTATTTGATAGTAATGCCGCACCTGCCATCAATCTCTTATCAAGGACATTGACATAATCGTCGTGTACCCAAAGATGAACGGTAGCATCGTAGCTGCCGCCATTAAAGTTAGAAGCGCTCACACGTACAGAATCTCGAAGTTCTAGACGGTCTTCGCCTGAGGTCATATCTGCCTCGCGACGAACGACCTGTGAATGTGCGACGGATGCCCACGCTAGTAGGGCAATAACTGCTAATTTTCTCATAAACTCACCATTAGGTTACAACCGCGTATCTCGCTCTTATCGAGTCGGCCGTAGACTTCAAATGTACCATTTTCAAAAACCCTGCCTTGGTCGCTAATGGCTAAAAAACAACAGCTGTCCTTATTGGCTAGGTCTATAATCTGTAAGGCTCCTCGTGAACCGTTTTGCTGTGGTGCTCCGAGTGGATCTGCAATGTCTCTAGTATATATGCGCATCCAAGGAGGACACCCGAAGAGCCCACTATCTTTTAAATAGGCCTGCGATAACAGCTCAGTCATGCCGTATTCGCTATCAATAGGGCTGGAGGGAAATTTCTCTTTCAACAGCGCGTGCACTTGAGCACGGATAAGCTCTTTACGACGACCTTTCATACCACCGGTCTCCATAACACGGAGCTGAGGGAAATCCATTGCGGAAATACTTTCAGCAAAGTCTAAAAGCCCAAAAGTCACACCCATAAGCAAGGTGGGCCGTTGTTGTTTTTGAAGATTTTGAAGCACTTGCGCCAACTCCTCGTGATTATAGAGGTAGAAACCACTTTCCTCCTTTTTGGACCTTTTAATCATGCCCTCGGCCATTACCACTAAGGAAGAGCCGCTGCGCTCGAGGTAACTTGGTAATAGGGCCAATATGGTCCAATTCTCCAAGGCACCAAATTCCCGCTCAAAGCCTTCTACATAGACCTTTTCATAATGGGCCAATTCCTTCACCATATGCCTGCTCGGGGTGCCTCCAGTCGTAGTGGAAGAAGTGAATGTTACTTCGGGGCTGAAAACTCCGGTTACTACCTCATGATTCTTAAAGAGTTCTACCGGTAGGAACGGAATGTTTTTTAGGGTATTGACGGTTTTTGGCGTACGCTTAATTAAATTACAGAACTGACCGTACACTTCGTTATTCGCGTACTGATGACGGTACATTTCAAGTGCCGCCTCCTCAAAGTTTTGATCAGTGATTTCTGTGAAGTTGCGCATAAAAAAAACCGCGGCCCCGAGGGCCGCGGTTCAAAATTACGTTTTTGAATTTGCTTAAAGCGAGTAGCGGAAGGTTAGTTTAAACGTTCTTCCCGGTGCCCAACGTGAGAAGTACGGAGAGAAGCTCTCGTAGCTCACGAAGATGCGGTCTCTCGTGTCATCAAGAATATTGCTCACTGCAAAGCCCATTTGGTATTGACGCTCTTCACCGAAGGATTTCAGCAAATTGAAGTTTAGGCTGTGGAAAGGTACTTCGTAAACATCTGGGTTATCTGCAACCCCAACGATGTAGAGCTTCTCACCTTGAACGTTGTAGAACAATCCGCCTTGCCATCCCTTTTTAGGATTATTGTAGTTCAAGCCAACATTAATCATGTAAGGACTTTGTCCTTGCATCGGACGAATTTCTGAAATTACTTCACCTGTTCTTGCAGAAGCTACACGAGCAGCATATTCTGCCGAATCACGCGTTACTGCAGAGTAGATGTACGAGAAGTTAGAATTCACTTCAAAATTCTTTAAGCCCATAAAACCTAAGTTTTTACGTACTTCAAATTCTGCACCGGCAACGGTTGCATTACCAACGTTACGTGGCTGGAAGTTCGAAGGTGCAGCAGCAGAATAGGCTACCAATTCAATGGGATTTGTAAACGACTTATAGAACCCTGATAAAGCTACAGTCTGACCACCTTCAAAGAAATATTCATAACGAGCATCCAAGTTGTTGATGATGGTATTTTGAAGATCAAGGTTTCCGATAAATGTGATTCCTGTCAATACATCCTCAATCTGCGCAGCCGATTTTTCCTTAAACGAAGGACGTGCTACTGTACGGAAGGCACCTAGACGCAGGTTGCTGTTCTCGTTCACACTGTAAATGAAGTTCGCTGTTGGGAATAGGTTGAAGTTGTTCAATACAGGTTCGTAGTAATAATTCAAACCAGTACCAGGAGCAGCAGCTTCTTGCTGGTCAACACCTGTGTAGAACTGGTCGTAGCGCTCCAAGCGAAGACCTACAACTACCTTCATCAAGGCGTTCATACTGAACTCTTCATTAACGTATGCCGCCAAGTTGCTTTGGATACCCTGATAGGCATTGTTCGCCTCGTAGTTACCGCTGTAGTAAGTACCGGCATCACTTACCACATCCCAAATAAATGCATCAGTTAGTAATTCATCGGCATCACCGGTCAAATCAGGTAGGCTACCGAGAGATTTCGCACGCAACTGGTAACGAAGGATTTCGTAATCCCTGTATTTGAAGGTATAGCTAGCGCCGTACTTCAATTTCGCATCTCGACCACGTACTTCGTGAGTACGCGTAAAATCAATTCTATTCGCTAGGTTGAATTCGTTCAGATTACGCCATATTCTATTTGGGAAACCAGTCTCCCCTGGTGCAATAGCGAAGGTATTATCTTCAGTACGGTAAGAAGTTGAACGAATGTCTTTATCAGCAATTCGACTATATGTCGGAGCTATTCTCCAGTCTATTTTAAGTTTATTATCGTCTCGACTGTGCTGACCGTTGAACAACACAGAAGTGATCGAACGCTCAGAGTATTCTAGGTTATCACGAGCTCCTACGAATGAGTTTTCAATCGACGAAGTCTCAATAAATTTACCTGTCCTCGTTTCACCATTTTGCAAGTGCATCATGGTAAACCTATACTTGTCATTATCGTCTTTAATAGAGTAGCCAAAGAGCCCACTCATAAAGATGTTGCTTACTGCGAGAGAACCTATCTGCGTTCGGTCAGCTTGTAAAGTGTATTGGTCCGGCAAGTTTCCTTTTCTGTAAAAATTTTGCTCATACATGCGCGTAGAATCTCCGGTCATACTTCCGAAGAAATCAGTATTTGCTTTGTAAGAGAAGGAGCCGTTGTAGCCCACAGTCTTGCCATTGTCTTTTTTAATTTGGTTACCACCACTTATACCTAAGGTCCCGTTTAAAGGCATGGTACGCGATTGAGCGGCTAAGACGGGTTTGAATCCTTCTGTAAGTTGGGTAGTTATTGGATCATCAAGTGCAGGGTTAGGAATCCCTTCGTAGATATACTGATTGGGAAGCGGATTGTTTCTAAATCCACTATCAAAACCTAAAAAGTCAGTCACCGAACCTTGATGACCAAGTCCTTCGACCAAATGCATGCCTGGCGTATATCCTAAGGATGAGCTTATGTTCAGTGTTTTCTTTGTCGGGAAATCGACCAATTCGATATTTACCAAGCCTCCCGAGAAATCTGCAGGCAAATCTGCGGTAAGTGTTTTAAGTACAACGATATTTTGAAGGATATTCGTTGGGAAGATGTCCATCTGCAAAGAGTTGCGGTCAGGGTCCAATCCAGGAATATCCATGCTCATCAACTGTGTTTTTGTATAACGGTCTCCAAGACCGCGAACGAACACATATTTACCGCCTTGAATACTCACACCCGGTACACGAGTTACCGCTGCTGCTGCATTACCGTCACCAACGCGCTTAAAATTTTGCGCTGAAATACCGTCCATCACGGTAGCACTTTTCTTTTTCACGTCTAGAAGTGCACTTTCAGTGTTGCGCATTGCAGATGCAGTAACAGTAACCGTCATCAATTCATTTGTGGATGGTTTAAGTCGCAAGTTTTCGAATGCGGTAACTTTCCCTGCTTCAACCTTCACATCCGAAATAGTTAGTGTTGCCAGACCCAAAAAGCTGATTTCTAGATCGTAGGTGCCTGGCTCCAAGTTCAATTCAAAGTTTCCATCGAAATCTGTGAATGCTACAGCACCTGTTGAAGGTATTTGTGCATTTGCATAAAATAATGCCTCATTTGTTTCATCCTCGTAAACAGTTCCGCGGATGATACCGTTCTGTGCATAAGAAAGTAGGCTGAATAGAAGGGCTGCAAAAAGCGCTTTGATTTTCATAGAATGTCTAGTTCATTTGCAACTGCAAAACACGAAAAAAGGCCCGAAACCGAAGTCTCGAGCCTTTTAATGTTGTGTTAACTTTACGTTAAGCAGTTTCCTTTAGAAGGCGCCTTTCATTGCAGCGTATGTCCAAGCTAATTTGCTCTCGTCAGCACCTACAGTTGCAGCTGTGACAGATGTAGCAAATGTTGATGGATCCCAAGAAGTAACTGCACCTGATTTATCAAGGAATACATCTGCTAGAGTAGTACCTGCAGTATATGTACTTAGATCGATCTCAATGCTTGAGAAGTTCAACAAACCGTTGTTGTAGTTGTAAGCACCACCAGTTTCGTCAATCTCCCAGTCACCTGAGTCATCGAAACCTTCGATATAGATGTTTTGTACTGTACCCATTGCTGAGTCACGGAAGTCAGCAATTTCTGCAGCCATACCGTAAAGTGTACCGTTGGTAGCGGTGAAACCGGCACCTAAAGTACCTTCTGGACCGTCTACTTCCATACCGTGGTCAGAATCTGCACCGGCAACGTATACGAAGTTGTCAATAGTACCTGAGTAGGCTTGATCGATATCGTACGCATCATCACCCTGTGCCCAAACAACGATGTTCGAAGCATTTACTGAGCCACCGAAGAATTCAACACCATCGTCTACGTTTGCAACAACCTCAATGTTATCTACTGTTGTACCAGAACCAACACCACCGAATGTGATACCGTTGATTTCGTTACCATCACCAATCAAAGTACCGCCGTGGCGTACACTTACGTATTGGATGATACCAGAGTTGTCCATTGCATCAGAACCACCGTAGATTGCGTATGGCTCGTTCGCAGGAAGACCTTCGATAAGTGCAGTAGAAGCATCAGCAGAAATTGGAGCATAACCCAATACGATCAAACCACCCCAAAGACCAGCATCTGTTTCGTCTAGGTTAGTACCTGCTTGCTGACCCAATTCAATGTTATCAGCGATAGAAGTCATGATAATTGGATTATCTACTGTACCAAGAGCTTCAATGTAACCGCCTTGAGCAACTACGATAACTGATGAGTTAGCACCTTGCCCGTAACCACCTTTAATGATAGTTCCTGGCTCGATAGTTAGTGTATCACCGTCAGCAACGATAACACGACCTTGAAGTTCGTAGATACGAGCAGAAGACCACGTCGCATCACCAGTAGTACCCGAAACGACTACGTTGTTAGGCGCCAAGAATGGACCAGCGAAGTCATCGTGGTTACCGTTTTTAGCAGTCAACGTCCATGCGAAATCCGCTGCATTTGCTCCGTGACCAGGCTCGTTTACAACAGCACCACCTGCGAAGTGCTCGCCTTT
>DJCX01000068.1:0-1602 GCA_002430755.1 Flavobacteriales bacterium UBA5939
TTGATTGTAACGTAGATATCAGATGCATAGCCAGCAAGGGCTTCATCAATCGAGTTATCTACTACCTCGTATACTAGGTGGTGGAGACCTTTTACGCCCACATCACCAATGTACATGGCTGGACGTTTTCTTACGGCTTCTAGTCCTTCAAGTATCTGAATGGACCCTCCATCATAGTTGTTTTGCTCTTCGCTCATAACGGTTGAGTTTTGTGCTTTTTTGCTATCTAAACAAAGATAACTTTCTAGGGTCCAATTCTACCCTTTTATCCCCTCCCAGCGGGGTGCACTTACCAACATTGTTATTAACATTCTCGCGGGTTACAGCGAAAATGATGCGCCGCCTTTGGAATTAAAATTGGTAGTTGAGAACGAACATGCCACGGGTGCCACGAACACCGTATCCCTGCCACATCATATACCTCTGATTCAGCAAGTTATAACCGCGTAAACTCACACTGAGATTTTCGTTGATTTTGTAATCGATGCGTGCACTTAAATCCATGAAATCTTCCAACGGGTAGAGCGTGTAATCTAAGCTGTTGTATCTACCTCCTACATAGCGCAGATTAGCCCCCATAGAAAGCTCATTAATGCTGTAATCTACCATCGCACCCAAAACGCGTCCTTCTTGACCCAAGAATGCATCTCCTGAATAGTTGTTCAGTTCAGCATAGGTTGAAGCTACAAAGTGCTTTAGAGGTAGGTTCAATTCCCCACGTACACCTGTTTTCACTACATTTTCAGCATAGACTGCTTGAAGTGCCGCAATTTGCTGCCCATTGACCTCACTAAGCATCAAGAGCGAATCGCGCTGGAACATCAAAGCATCATTCATCGAAGTAAGCGATCCCTCCACGCGGTATTGAAGCTTTCCTGCCAATGCGCCTTGCATACCCACATACCCTTTGTTAGAGCCTGAGAGGCGGTATTCTTGATTCATAGAAAGGAAGGGCACCTGTGCTATCATGCTCTCCAAAGTATTTTGCTTCGCAGTTCCGTCCCAACCACCATATACAGCAAGTGTACGCTTAAGAAGCTCTGCTTGGAGATTAACCTTTGGATAAACGTAATATTCAAAACGATCGATGCCAAGGCCACTGGTCTGTGTGCCTGTAAAGTTCAATCCAAACTCGTAACTCAAAATGCCCTTCTTCCCACTGGTGTAAGGAGCTATGGTGAAGTTATGATATGCAGCAGCAGAAGAGTCGGCCCAAGAGTTCACACTCGCGAATTGATACCCTAGATCTAGGCTAATGTCCTGCTCGTCTGCGTAGATCTCAAAACGGTGTTGGGTTTTCGCTAAATGCTCGCTAGTCGCCATTCCTGCAGACGTGTATTTGTAGGAAACACCGCCACTGCGGTACGCGAATTTCACCTTACTCGTTGGGTTCGTCGTTCTCAACCATTGCTGGGACAAACCGTATTGCTGCTGCCATGCCCCCGGCGTACTATCCGGCACTACTGTCAACGGAGTCAAAGCCCCGTAATAGCTGATATAATCTGCCTTGAGCAAGGCTTGTGTCTTAAAGTTATAGCTCTTTGTTGCACGTTGGAAATCTGCCAGTACCTCATTCTCGTACTGAGGTTGGCGTAAATAATC
>DJCX01000068.1:1913-5309 GCA_002430755.1 Flavobacteriales bacterium UBA5939
CGTGGCGAGCTTAGAATAAAGCTTGCGTAGGAGCTTGCGTAATTTCCACCGCCCACGCTAACGCTCTGTGTAGGTAACTTAGGCAACTTCACTCTACCCAAACGGATGGCTGGGATCGCCTCAGGCGCAAAATCCAAAGACATCGCCTTGGGATTGATACGGACGCTTACAGGTATCTTTTCAGAAGTTGTATCCGAAAACGAAGGCTGCTCGCTGATCTTTTGAGCACTGCGTACCTGTGCTTGGTACTCTTCTACCACGCGTATCTCCACGCTTTTTACCTCATCGCCGGTTCCCGTTTCTTCTTGGGCCATTAGTGAAGCATTTGCACCCACAATAAGTGCAGCTGTTGCGACTATTCTTAATTGGAATCTCATCTTCATCATTCCTTATTCTTCTAATTCTTCAATAGATTCCAT
Organism: Flavobacteriales bacterium UBA5939; assembly: GCA_002430755.1. Taxonomy (GTDB): domain Bacteria; phylum Bacteroidota; class Bacteroidia; order Flavobacteriales; family Schleiferiaceae; genus UBA10364. Next base: position 2,333 of record DJCX01000068.1, read on the forward strand.
TTCGAAATCTTCCATACTCAGGCTGTCTACACCAATGGTGTTGCGCTCTTCTCTTTCTCTTTGAAGGGCCAATTCTGATTTAAACGCACTCGCTTGTGCCGCATAATCGCCGAAATCCGCATTGTCGATCACAAAATCCAGTGTGTAGTTCGCCTGGAAATCATCGCGCAACCCTGCATAATTCTTTGCCATTAAGATGAGCGAATTCCAGCGCCATTTCGGGTAGGTTGGCAGGTTTTCTATCATCCAGAACAACAAATCATTGGATCCTTCGTATTTGCCCATTACATGGTCAAACTCTGCCAAATGGTAAGTGGCTTCAGCTTGTGCCTCTCCTTTGATCTCTGCTTTGACTTGAGTGTAGTACAATTTTGCATTGGCACTGTCCTTTAGCTCATAAGCGCTGCGAGCCGCATTCAGAAGCGCCTCCGTCTTCCAATCGGTCGGTAGCGCCTCATCTTGTAATAAACTCTCCGCATATTGCATTACTACTGGCACATTGTCTAAAGACTTCGCACAGCGCATCAGTCCCAATCGAGCCCGGCGACCTTCATCGGCATTGCCCACGAGTCCAAGCACCTGCTCGTAGTAATAGAAGGCTTGCTCAAAATCTTGCGCTGCATAGTACAGCGAGGCTAAACGCTCTACGGTTTGTTTACGGAAACTCAGCTCGCCTGAAGCCGCTACGAATTCATAAGCCGACTGTGCTAAGGAATCTTGGCCTTGACTGAATGCACATTCAGCGAGGTAATAGTTTGCCGGAACTCTGAAAATTCCATCCGGAAACTTATTCAAGTAGTCCGTCATGCCCTTCAATGTTCCTTCACAATCGCCAAAACTGTAACGGTCGTACGCGCCGTTGTACAAGGTAGAATCCAGCTGACCTTGACCGATATCTGTTCCCGTTAGGGTTTGAATCCAATCGACATAACCCGTTAGCTGGTCCAATTCCGCAAATTGAATCTTCGCCAATCCAAGAGCCTCTCTACTTTCAGCAGTATTCGGAAAATCTTCAACAACGCTCTTGAACTGACCCAATGCCTTATTGCCTTTTCCTTGTGTACGGTAGATCAGACCCAAAGCGATATGCGCATTTTTTATGAATCGAGACTTAGGATAATCCTTGATGAATGCCGTAAAAATAGACTCTGCTTGATTTTCCTTGCCCATTTTCATGTAGGTCTCTCCCAACTCAAAATAAGCATCGGTAGCATACACAGAATTCGGATACTTCTTCACCAATGTTTCTAAACTTCCTGCCTTCCGCTGGTCATCATCCACTAAACCAAAACAAAGGCTCTGCTGGAACATCGCGTAATCCGCATCCGGAACACTGCGGCCGAGATACGTCTGGTAGTAGTTGATAGCATTGTTGTATTGGCTGGTCATGAAGTAAGAATCTGCCAAGCGTAATTCAGCATCATTCGCAAGCTTCGTACCGGGTCGTTGCTTGTTCAAATACAATCTGAAGGTCGTCGCAGCTGCCTCATAATTACCCTTTGAGAAATTTGCGTAGGCTTTGTTGTAAAGGCTTCGCTTGTATTGACTCAACGTCGCAGACCCCGGAGTAGCTTCAAATTTCGCCAACTCTAGCAGGGCACCTTCAAAGTCCTTAGCTCGGTAAGCTACCTCAGCCAACCAGTAATGCGCCAATGCCGTGTATACATTGCTCAATGGATAATCCAAAGACCGCTCAAACATGCGCTTAGCAGCCGGATACTGAATAGCATTGAAATGTTGCACCCCACGGAAATACGCCACTTTCTGGTAGGCTCCTTGCATGGTCGGCTGTTCCAACCCTGCCGCAGAGATCGCCTTCATGGCACTCTCGTAATCTTTAGAATTTAAATACAGGTTAGCTAAATATTCATTCGCTTCCGCGCGATACTTGCTGTTTGGGTACTTCTTCAAGAAGTCCTTGAAAATATCTAAGGGTTGCTCAAACGGTGTAGCACTGTCGTAGGCCAATTTCGCGTAGTTGAAATATGCATCCTCACGAAGGCGCTTGTCGCTACCGCTTTGGCTGGCTTTAAAAAATGCCCCTTGAGCCTCCGTCTTTTTACCGGTCTTCAGGTAACAATCGGCCAAATGGTAGTAGGCGCTTTGCCCCAAATCATCTCCTCGATTATGAATCTTATTGAACGCCTTGATGGCCTCTTCGTACCTGCGTGTCTTGTACAAGACGAAGCCAAGCTTATAGTTGTCTTGAATACTCAGCTTGCCGCCTAGCTCTTTGTGCTTTTCCAAATAGAGGGCAGCTTCCTTCCAGTCCGATTTCTGATAGTACCCCTCACCGATGAGCTTAGCTACCTCTGCTGCACGCGACGGAACTGCCTGTGCAAGAAGCGACTCTCCTACCGAAAGCAATTGATCGATATCTCCTGTTTTGTAATAAATCTGACTGAGGTAATACGGCACCACACCCCCAAACTTCTCGTCGCCAATAAGCAGCTTGAATTGACCTAAAGCGGTGCTGTATTGTTCTGCCTCATAAGCGATATGCCCGTAATAATACTGGTGGTAATTCTGGTATTCCCCCTTGTAGCTGGTCCCTTGGAAGAAGAGGTTACGCGCCTTTTCAACGTCTTTAGCCATCAGGTAACTGTAGGCCAATTTGAAATAGTATTCACTTCTGAAAGCATTTGGAACATCAGCGGCATCAATAGCACCCAACCATTGCACCACCTTTCTGTACCTACGATTGTTGAAGTAGTAGTTGGCAGCTGTGATGTGCGCCTCTTGCCATCTTGGGCTTAACGGATACGTCTGTGCGAAGTACGTCAAGAAATATTCGCTGTTTTCGTTCATCAAGTAGAGGGCACATAGCGCTCTATAGAAACTACTTTCCTCTTTCAAGAAACTCTGTGTCGGTAAATCCGACGCCAAAAGCTCGTCAAATCCTACTCTTGCCGCAGCATAGAGTCCGTCGTCGAAAAGGTCAACACTTGAATTAAAGGTTGCCTCAAATCCTTGCTCA
>DJCX01000003.1 GCA_002430755.1 Flavobacteriales bacterium UBA5939
GAATTGGTTGTTGATATCCACGGCGTGAAAATCTACACCAAAACTTTGGCGGCTAACGAGTAACTTTAAACTCGTAAAAGAACCACCGCATGTACAAGATCACAGGAAAAAACACCTTTGAAGTTGCGCCTGATGCCAACCCCGCTGAAGGGTTGCTCGACGGCACCTATTACAACTTGGACATCGAAAAGATGGACGGTCGTACTTGGCACATATTAAAGGACCATAAATCCTACTACGTGCAATGGGTGGAGCGCAGCGAAGACGGCAAGACGTTCACATTAAAGATTAACGGTCAATTGCTGGAGCTAAACGCCAAGGACCACTATGACCTGCTCCTAGAGCAAATGGGCATGTCTGCGGCAAACACTGCGAAGGCTACCAAACTCAAGGCACCTATGCCAGGTAAAGTCCTAGACGTGATGGTGCAGCCCGGTCAAGCCGTTGCCAAGGGTGAAGGTCTACTCATCTTGGAAGCCATGAAAATGGAGAACATGCTCAAGGCCGAACAAGACGGAACTATAAAATCCGTGAACGTTTCGGTAGGTGATGCTGTTGAGAAGAATAACGTACTTATTGACTTTGAATAACCTAAAGTTTCTCCTTGTAAACGCCTGTTCATTACTGTTTTTATGGTCAAATGGACAATCAATCAACTTAAATGTAGGCGGCGAAACAGGAACCATAGCCAGCGGGTTAACGGTTCCCTTGGTAGAGAGTTACAGTAAAAACGGAAGCAGTTCCGTAGTGAACTCATCGGGAACTCCTTACACTGCGAACGCTCTTCATTACATAAGCGCCGATTCTGTAAGCTGGGCGAGAGAAGGGAATTTCGTTTTAAAATTCTATGGAGACGGCAGTAGTTTTCCAAGCTACGATTATGCCTATCGTGTGGAGCTAGCAACCAGCCCGACAGCCATAGGTTTCTCAACAGGAGAAGAGCGCTTTTACTCTTTAAGTTTTTTCCTTGCCGATAGCGTCTGGGACAACCAAACCCAATATTCTACAGTCATTTCCCAATGGAAGCAATACGGCGGCGGAAATCCAAATATGGAGGTTCGCCTGAGTAATATGGGAGATTACAAATTAACTGTACGTAGCCCTAGAAATCATTTTAGCACCTCAGGTAGTGAAGGCGATTTGATTGGATATGCAAAACCTAATGAATGGAATGATATTAAATACTATGTCAAACATTCTACAGGTAATGACGGAGCATTGAAAATCTGGCTTAACGGCAATTTAGTTTTTAATCATTCTGGTGCTACTCTATACAAAACAGGGGACGGCTACATCAAATTTGGGATGTATACGGAAATACGTGACGAGCGAATCATGTACTGGGATGCCATCAACATAACAGATAGCATTACTTCCTCACTAGCGGTATGGTCTCAAGACAGAAATCATCTACCCACCATTAGTTTAGATTCACCCATAGATCAGGCACATCTCGCTAGTGGTAGTAGTTCTTTGATAGAGGCCACTGCCAATGATCTGGCCGGTAAAAAATTAAATACCCCAGGGCTTGTTGATTACGTGCAATTCTATGCAAATAATTCTCTGTTGTACACTGATAGTATTAGCCCATATAACTTCAGTTGGAGCCCTGTTGATGGACCATACACACTGTTCTCTCTTGTAAAAGATCAAGATTCTAACTTTACCTACTCTGATACCGTTAACGTTCACGTTGGTCCTAAGCCCCCAACTGTAGAGATCACTTCACCGAATCATCTAGATAACTTCGGGACACTTAGTACTATTTCGATTAACGCTGATGCACAAGATATAGATGGTACTATAAGCGAAGTGTCCCTATACATCGATACTACGCTTCTAGGTACATTGACCGGCGCGCCTTACAGCTGGAATTGGACCCCTAATGACACAGGAGCTTACATCATTTCAGCATTAGCAAAAGATACAGACGGAAAGGTTTCAGCTCCAGACATTGTAGGTATAACAGTAGGGGCTAGCATAGATACTTCGACTGTAACTGTCATTCATGATGCCTCAATACGAGAATCAAGTCCAAATTCAACTGGAAACTGGTCTAAAATTGAAGTATACTCTAACTCAAATACTATTGCTGGAATTCTGAAATTCTCAGTGAATGGACTCGATACACTGCCCGAAATAAGGGGTGCTCATCTCGAACTATATACATTCTCAGTCAATGATACTGTAGAACTTTATCTGCATAAGATCACAGACAACGGATGGGACGAATCCACTGTAACGTGGAATACAGCGCCTGTGAAAGGAGCTCTCCTTGGTAAACAAAACATTGCAACAGCCAATGCGAGATACTCTTTTGATATCACGTCTTATTTAAATGAAACTTTAGCGAATGGCGATTCTACAATCGGTTTTTGGATAGAAGACCCTGATAATAGCTACACTCAGGTCCAATTCGACAGTAAGATCAGGCCAAATCCGCCAGTACTTTCAATTGTCTCAAGTTCTATAGATGGCGCCAATGACACCACGGATATTAAAATATTTTTAGGAGACACTGAGTTCACATCATCTATAACTGATGTTGACTTTTATCCCATGCCAGCAAGTCAATTCATGAATATCAGTTGTTCGTGTTTTACAGATAATGATCAATACCAGCTATTAATTACCGATATAAATGGCAAAGTAGTTCGTTCCTCGACGCACAATTCAACAAATATGATAAGCATTGAAACGGGTCTTCTCAAAGCCGGGACTTATATTGTGACCCTTCAGCACAAATCAAAAAACATCACAATACGACGAAAGATTCTCATTACCGATTAATCCGTGAACGTTTCGGTGGGTGATGCTGTTGAAAAGAATAACGTACTTATTGACTTTGAATAACATGAAAAAAACACTCCTACTATCAGCGCTAGGCGCTATCGCATTTAGCTGTAGCCAGCCTGCCGAAGCACCGGCAGAAAACCACGAAGGCCACGACCACAACCACGAGAGCATGGCTCCGGAGGAAATGGACGAAGCTACAGGCCGCGTATTCTTCGCGAACCTTGAAAACGGCGACACCGTGAGTAATCCGGTTTACGTCGAGTTCGGTGTAGAAGGCATGGATGTTCGCCCAGCGGGTGAGATTGTGGAAGGCACAGGCCATCACCACCTATTGATTGGCAACGCATTCCTAGCTAAAGGTGAGGTGGTTCCTGCAGATAGTGTAAATATCCACTACGGCGGTGGACAAACTTCAGATACAGTAACCCTACCAATGGGCGAAGTTCGTTTGGGCATGCAATTCGCCAACGGCGTACACGCTTCTTACGGCCGAGACATGAGCGCCTCAATCAAGGTGTTTGTAAAGTAAACTTCTACTTTCTTTGATATTGAAAAGCCACCCCTACGGGTGGCTTTTTTGTACGATAACTTTTCGCCTCGCGTTAAGACTTCATGGAAGCATTTATCACTGATCTCTTTATGAAGTGCGTCTACATCCTTCAAGTGATGGGCGGCGCACCAGGCGAATATGGCTATGGCTACTACCTCGCCAATATTCTTGTTTTTGTAGTGCTCCAACCGGGGCTCATCCTCCTCTTTTTCTTGCTTTGGAGAAGGGAGAGAAGGTTGAGAAAAACTACTTGATTGTATACGCAATGCCTACACCCAACACCGAACGGCGTTGCCATGCATCTATTTG